>JAISAV010000037.1 GCA_031266545.1 Odoribacteraceae bacterium
AATTAAGGGAATGGTGATCATTCCCGTTTTTAATTTTTAATCTCTTGCCAAATATCTTGCCAAATAATGCATTAATTTGACTTCATAGATACTAACGGGCTATGCTTATCCCGAACTCACAGGTTATTTCATGGAGGTATGATCGCAAAATGCCACTGTAGGGGCAGGGCAAGCCTTGCCCGCGATCATGTTTTGGCCCGCGTGATTCGCGGGCGGGGCGTGCCCCGCCCCCACGGCATGGTTAGACTGCGTTGCTGTAGGGGCGTATGGCATACGCCCCAGAAGGTGTTATGTCGGGCGAAAGATTTTTCGCCCCTACGCGTCGATCAATGCATCACGTAGGGGCGAAAAATCTTTCGCCCTATTTCTCGTCCACATCATGCTGTAGGGGCAGACCTGCGTGTCTGCCCCTACAGTCCCCGATTCGTCCCGTAATTCGTAATTCGTAATTGATTTTTATTCGCTGGTGAGATACCCGTTATTTCATGTTCTGTCCGGGGAAATAACTTTTTTTTCTAAAACCGGAAACCTTTTCATGATCTCTTCGTAAAAATGATTTGTTTATACATGCTCCCGACCCGTCAAAAACGGGCATTGGATTGAAACACAAATTAACGTTGATGGAAGGCACGGCCACGGAATCAAACATATGGCGTTTCCCCGCAGGGGAACGGGCGGGCGCCCCGGGACACCGGGGCTTTGGTGTCTCCACCCGCGAGAGGAAAAAGGAGGCATCCCTCGCTTCCATCATGGCGGGCAAAGTTAGCAACTTGCTCGATCTTTTCTTTATCATATACCTTTTATTTACGCGTAAATCTAACCCGGACGAGATGACCGCGCGCAGTCACTCGCATCAACATAGGAAGTCAAAAAGATGAAACAGTCAAGAAATACACTCCTGCTCGCGGCGCTCGCGATCCTCGCCGGTGCTTGCATGATAGACGCGCGTGATGAAAAAGAACCGGCCGACGACGAAGACGGTCGCCTCGTGACGCTCTCCATCGCCGTGCCCGGCCCGGCGGAGAGCCGCGCGATGTCGGAAACCACCGAGGGGGTCGTCTCCGCCATCGACGTGCTGCTGTTCAAGGCGGCAACCGACGAGTTCCGCTACCGGGCGATCGGCAGCAGCATAACGCCGGACACCGACGAGCCGAACGTGAAAAAGAGCTTTAACGTCAGGCTGCCCGCGGGCGAGTGGACGGTGGTCGTGCTGGCCAACGCGCGGGCAGCCCTCGCGGCCTCTCCCAACGCGTCCCTGTTGTCCCCCGCGACCCTTGCCGAAAGCAATACCATCAAACGCGTCGCGATCCTCGACGGCCTCGTGATGACGCTCCCCGCCGGGACCAAGTGGAGCGACGCGAAAGAGATCCCGATGTGGGGATATTACAAGAGTGCCGGCGGGTCGATGACCCTGCCCGTGAACGATCATACCTCCAACATTGCCGACGCCATCTCGCTGACGCGGGCGATGGCTCGCGTCGATCTCTCGATGACCGCGGTCGCGAAGCTCAACTTCTCGCTGGCCAGCGCGCACCTTTATAATTATAGCACGGCGGGGAGCCTCGCACCGCTCGCCGACGCGATTACCACCAACGACGGCTATAACACAACGCAATGGGAGAACGGGAAGGCCGTCTTGCCGCACGTCCCCGTCTCCGCGGAGGAGGGGCCGCTCGATTACGAGATCAACGATGACCCAGACTCGCCCGTCTTCACGTACAAGCGGGAGATTTACACCTTCGAGGCGGGAAAGGGCGGGCTGGGCGTCATCGAGAACACCTGCCTCGTGGTCGGCGGTTACTACAAGGTGAACCCGGGCGACCCGGACGAGGATCCGGTGCTCAGCTACTACCGCGTGGACTTTATCGATGATGCTTCCAAGTACCTCCCGTTGTTGCGCAATCACCGCTACGCCGTGGAGATTCAATCGGTCAGCGGGCACGGGTACCCGACGGCGGATGATGCCTATAAAAACAAGCCCGCGAACATCGTCGTGAACATCGTCCCGTGGAACGAGGGCGAGATGAACGAGGTGGAGTTTACCGACCAGCGTTACCTCTCCGTGGACAAGAGCGAGCTGGTGTTTTACGCCGAGGGAACGCCCAAGAGCCTGCTGGCGACCACGGACTTCCCGGACGGCTGGACGGTGGACGAGGACGACATCCCGGGCTGGCTGGAGATCACGGCCCCGGCCAAGGACGGGGACAACGTCGCTCGCGGCGCGGCAGGCGCGGGGACGACGCTAACGCTAAAGGCGGATCCCTTGGCTATTGGCACGCGGGAAGGTTACTTTTATATCGTGGCGGGCAACCTCAAGAAGAAAATCACCGTCCGTCAAGTGGACGAGAACGAGTTCACGCTGGAGTTGATCCCCGTGGAACTCGCGTTCTACAAGACGCCGCAAGAGGCGAAAGAGGTTAAAATAGTGGCCGTCCCGACGCCGCACGCGACAGATTACCCGTTATCGTTTAGCACGACGGGTAACGTGCAGTGGTCGACCCCGGCGAGCTTCGCAACGCTTCCCGCCGATCTCGCCACGCTCTCGCTCAAGCCCAAGCAGAACGAGGATCCCGACGGGAAGACGCTCGGCGGCGCCGTGCTGGTGACGTTGACCGACCCGGTCAGCCTGCAAAGCATCACGCGGGTCGTGAACGTGAAACAACTCGGGCGAGAGATGACCTTCGAGCCGGAAGGCTTCCTCGAGTACGCGGCGGCCGGGGGGAGCAAGCTATCCTTTCTCGTCGCGTCGGAGGCGTCGTGGAACCTCGCGGAGGAGCCGGATCAGTCCTACCTCGAGTTGCTGGAAGACGAGACAAACGAGCACCCGACCACGTCGGGCTATGCCTATCATTTCTCGCTCACGTCTAACGAGAATTCCTACGTCCCGCGCGCAGCCATGATCAAGGTCTTTAACAACAAGGAAGGCTTTCTGGGGCTGTTTAACCGCGCCGAGATGCGGGTACACGGCTATGCTTCCGGGGACGCGCCGCGCGGCGCCCGCGCGTTGACGGTCGCCGACCTGCTGGAATTGCCCGACGAGGCGGCACGCGTGCAGTACATGCTGGACGCGGTGCTGGCCAATGACGGGGAATTCGCGCAATCCTGCTCGTTAGCCATCGACGGGGTCAAGGATAACCAGTCGATGCTCTTTGGCGAGAGCGGGCTGGTGATCTACCGCTCCGATGCGATCCCCGCCACGCTTGACGTGCAACTCTGGGTGATCGAGAGCGACGAGGATATCCGCCGCTTTGCCCTCGACGCCGACGAGGTGCTCGATAGCGACGCGTTTAAGGGGCTGCTCTCGGCGGCCACGGCGGCGCT
>JAISAV010000085.1 GCA_031266545.1 Odoribacteraceae bacterium
CCGAGATCAGGTGGGCCATCAGCGAGACGCCGGTCGTGAACGTGGACGACCTGACCCACTCGGCGTTCGACACCCGCAC
The DNA here is from genome assembly GCA_031266545.1 of Odoribacteraceae bacterium. Classification (GTDB taxonomy): domain Bacteria; phylum Bacteroidota; class Bacteroidia; order Bacteroidales; family Marinifilaceae; genus JAIRKS01. The sequence continues at coordinate 80 of JAISAV010000085.1, forward strand.
GCCGTTTAACCTCGAGTTCCGGGGGGAGGAGCGCGGCAAGGCCGTCTACTTCTGCCTCCGCTGGGAGAACACGCGGGGAGAAAAGGGGCCGTGGAGCGAGATACAAAGCGCCATCATCCCCTGAAAACAAACGAGGAAGGAACAGGTGATTTTTTTTAAACGACACGGCAATGAAACGTTGCAACCTCTATCGTGAAAACGCGAGCGCGGCGCCGCCGGTCGGTGCCGCGCTTTTCGCGTCCCGCGGGGGATCGAGAGGTCTCCCGCTCGCCTTCAAACTAACGGATTATAAACGCTAAAAAACACACCCGCATGAAAAAACTGGTTTGCATTTCAACGCTCGCGCTGCTGGCGCTTGGCAGTTGCCATAAATTTGACCCCGCGTACCTCGAGGACGAGGTCAACGACTTGAAAAACCGCGTGGCGGCGCTCGAGCAGGCCGTCAACAACAACCTCGCGGCCCTGCAAGGGATCGTCGCCGCCCTCGAGACGGCGGATTACATCACCGGCGTCACCGCCTTCACTTCCCCCGTACCCGGCGGGCACGTGATCTCCCTCGCAAAGGGCGGCACGATCACGATCTCCAACGGGGTGGCCGGGGCCGACGGGAACGACGGCGCCTCCCCGCTGGTCGGCGCGCGGTTAGACGACGACGGCGCATATTACTGGACGCTCGACGGGGATTGGATCCTCGCCGACGGGCATAAACTGCGCGTCACCGGCGACAAGGGCGCCGACGGCAACGACGGGCAGGACGGCGTCACGCCGCAAATACGCGTCAACACCGTCAACAACGAGTGGGAAATATCCCTCAACGACGGCGTCACGTGGACGTCGACCAACGCCAAGGCCACCGGCCTAAAGGGCGACAAGGGCGACAAGGGCGAGACCGGCAACGCGGGGGCCAACGGCGACGCCGTTTTCGCCGCCGACGGCGTCGACTATTCCAGCCCCGACCGCGTGGTGTTCACGCTGGCCGACGGCGCGACGATCACCGTGCCGAGGTACCAGAAACTCGGGCTGACCTTCGCGCAACCGGGAGCGTTCGCGGCGGGCGAGACGAGGGTCGTTGAATACACGCCCGAGGGGGACGCAACCTCGATCAAGTTCCTGAACGTGCCCGCGGGCTGGAAAATCACCGTGAACTACACCGCGCGCGCCTTCACGATCACCGCCCCCGCGACGTTCGGCGGCGGCAACGAGTGGGGCGAGGTCATCCTGCTGGTCTCCGACAACGACCAGAACGTGATCACGCGGGCGATCTACCTCGTCACCGACGAGAGCCATGTCGAGATTGACGGGTACGCGGGAAATACCCTTTCCGTGTCTTATACCGACGGGACGCACGTCACCGTCACCAAAGACAATTCATTCGCGCTTCCCGCGAATCATAAAATCATCACGAGTATCGACCTCGAGGGAGGAACCTCGATCATCGCGGGACGCGAGGCCGACGGCAGCGCGATAACGTTTAAAATCTCCGGGGGAAACCTCGTTTTCCGCGACGCGGTCGCGGGAGATATCCCCGTCGGGACATACTCGGAATTCCAGTTGATCAACACGGCGCTTAACGGCACCTACAAGCAGGAAGCTGACCTTGATTTGCTCGATCTTGAATGGACGCCGGTAGGAAGCTCTTCTTCTGCGTTTTCAGGAACATTCGACGGCGACAATCACGCTCTGGCAAATCTGAAAATAAGCGGGAACAACGATAATGTAGGATTGTTTGGGTATATTAGCGGTAGCGCCACTATTCGTAACGTGCATGTTATTTCCGGTTCGGTATCCGGCAAAAATTATGTCGGCGGCATATGCGGATGGCATACTGGGGGTGAAATTTCCGGATGCTCCAATGCATGTCTGGTATCGGGAAGCGATGCTTTTGTTGGTGGAGTATGCGGAAGGTCTCTTTCTTCTATCACCTCTTGCTATAATACAGGCCCGGTATCGGGAAGTAATAGTTATGTAGGTGGAGTATGCGGAAGTTCTCTTTCTTCCATAACAACTTGCTATAATACAGGAGCGGTATCGGGAAATAGTTATGCAGGTGGAGTATGCGGAAGTTCTTCTTCTATCACCTCTTGCTATAATACAGGCCCGGTATCGGGAAGTAGTAGTTATGTAGGTGGAGTATGCGGAAGTTCTATTTCTTCTTCTATCACCTCTTGCTATAATACAGGCTCGATATCGGGAGCTCTTTATGTTGGTGGAGTATGCGGATTTTCTTCTTCTTCCATAACAGCTTGCTACTGGCAAGACATACCTGGCGATAATGCAGATTACGGCATATATCCCGCTTCCAACACAGACGCGACCATCTTCGCCCCCGGTGCATGGCCCACGACCGGCACCGATCTACAGTGGGGCACGGGAGACGGCAGCGGCGACGGCAAATACTGGAAATCGCTTGGCGACTGGAACGGGGGCAACCCGGTATACCCGACACTGTGGTTTGAAGAATAGAAGAGAAAATTACGAATTACGAGGAATCGCGGGGCGCTGGTCAATGTTATTTCATGACCGCGCCCCGTAATTCGTAATTCGTAATTTCTTCCGCCCTACCACTAACCACTAACCGAAATATCACTCGCGGCGCACGATCTCGTCTAACAAGTCGCGTAGCACGCGCTTCTCCCGGGAGGTCAGCGCGCCCATTTTAGAAAATAGCACCTCCCCTCCCTCGTTGACCAACATGACGGTGCAGGTGTTATTCACGCCCTCGCCCAGTTTCCACGCTTCGCGCAGGGAACGATCGAAGTCGTAACAAAGTTGCACGGGGGTTCCCGCCACTTCCTTCTCCGCCACCTTGCGGATCATGGCGTTAGGGATGAACGGGGAAGCATCCTTCACGTTGATCACCACGCAACAGGCGAGGCGCGTCATGTCCCGGTACTCCACCTTGAGCGAATCCCTGAAAGGCTTGTTTTGCGCGTGCGCGTCCGGGTCCACGTAAAATAGCAAGACGGACTTCTTCCCGAAGGCGTGAATGGAGACTTTTTGCTTGTCGTAGGTCTTTAATTCGACGGCCCCGACGACTTTCCTCGTTTGCGCGCCGAGGGATAGCAGAAAAAGGCAACACGATAACAATAGCGCGCCTCTTCGCGCGCACTTTAGCAGCGTATCCATCCCCGGCGATCATAAAAGGTTGCTCGCTACCTCCGCGAGGTGGCTCCTCTCCCCTTTTTCCAGGTGCACGTGGGCGAAGATATCTTCCCCCGTCACGCGGGAAAAGAGGTGCGAGAGGCCGTTGGAACGACGATCGAGGTAGGGGGAATCGATCTGGTCGATGTCCCCGGTGAACACCATCTTGCTCCCCTCGCCGGCGCGGGTGATGATCGTCTTCACCTCGTGGGGGCTTAAATTCTGCGCCTCGTCCACGATAAAGAAAATGTTGGAGAGGCTCCTGCCGCGGATGTAAGCCAGCGCCGAGATGATCAGGCGCTCGTCTTTCAACATCTCGTCTATCAGGCGGTTTTCCTGCGCGTGGGCGTTGTAGCGGTGGCGGATTACCCCCAGGTTGTCGAAGAGGGGTTGCATGTAGGGGCTTACCTTTTCCTTGACGTCTCCCGGCAAGAATCCCATGTCTTTGTTGGAAAGCGCGACGATGGGGCGGGCAAGATAAATTTGCTCGAAAGATTTGTTTTGTTGCAGGGCGGCGGCCAACGCCAGCAAGGTTTTCCCCGTGCCGGCCTTCCCGCTGATCGCCACCAGCGAAATGTCGGGATTCATCAGCGCGTCCAGCGCGAAGGCTTGTTCCGAGTTTTTCGGGAATATGCCAAACGTGTTCAATTTCTCCACCTTTCGTATCACCCGCCGGACGGGATCGTAAGCGGCCATCGCGGAAGAACTCCCGTTCTTCAGGATATAATAACGGTGCCCCTTCAGTTCACGGCCCGGGAAGCAGGTCTCCACCGGCAAGGCCCCCTGCTCGTATAGCGCCGCGATCAACTCCGCGGGAAAATCCTCGATCGCGGTGATGCACTTGTCGAGGGATTCGTCCAGGTCGTCCACCTGATCGCTCTTGTAATCCTCGGCCAAGAGGCCCAGCGATTTGGCCTTCATCCGGAGGTTGATGTCCTTGGTCACCAGAATCACCTTCTTCCCCGGATCGCGGGCGGTCAAGTACTCCGTCACGGCCAGGATGCGGTGATCCGGGATATCCTCGCGAAACGAGTGTTTCATCTTTTCTGAAAAAGGTACTCCCGTCTGGATAAAGAGCCGACCCAGTCCCTTGCCCAGCAAGGCGCCCTTGTCGAAGAAATCCGAGTCGGCAATCTCGTCTAACGAGCGGGCAAATTCTCGCGCGTGGTAGTGAATCTGGTCGTTTCCCCGTTTAAATTTGTCCAACTCCTCCAGGACGACGATCGGGATCACTATGTCGTTGTCCTGAAAATTATAAATCGAGCTGTAATCGTGTAGGATAACATTCGTGTCTAATACAAATGTCTTTTTATTACCTTTAGTTTTCATCACGGTAAGGATTAAAATTACCGCAAGGTAGAAATTATCTCGCACTAAAAAAAGCGGCGATGCCGCTTTTTTTTAATGCACGAACCGGAACATCCTCTTCCAGCGAATCTTGTTAAACAATTTCTCGTCCTTGTCCAGCGACAGCCAGATGAAATAGGCCTTCCCGACGATATGATCCTCCGGAACGAAGCCCCAGTAACGAGAATCCAGCGAGTTGTGGCGATTATCCCCCATCATCCAGAAATAATCCATTTTAAAGGTATAGGAGTTTGCCGGTTGTTCGTTGATATAAATCACCGAGTCCCGTACTTGCACGCGGTTCTCCTCGTAAACCTTGATGATACGCTCGTAGAGCGGCAAGTTAGTCAAGTTTAGCGGGATGGTCTCTCCCCGCCTCGGTATAGAGAGCGGGCCGAAATTATCCCGCGTCCACGGGTAATCGGGCGTGTACGGGAAAATCGGGTCGGTATCCTGCGCGCGGTGCACGGAGATCACGTTGGGCAGCACCTTGATTTTTTCCAACATGTCTGCCGTGAGGTGAAAATAGGTGTCGCCCGACCGGCTCATGTCCTCCGACGAGATGCCGATGTTTTGCAATTTCACCTTGTTGATGGGAGTTCCGTTGGTGACCACGTGATACGCGTACTGTATCCCCTTAAAATCTTGCACCTTGCTCCCGTTCACGTAGAGTTCGGTATTCTTCATCTCCACGAGGTCTCCCGGCATTCCCACGCAACGCTTGATATAATGCTCCCGCTTATCCACCGGGCGCGTGATGATCTCGTAATTCCTTTTGATCTCCTCGCGGGCGATCGTTTTCGCTTGCTCGAACGAAACTCTCTGGTAGTGCTGGATCATGAGGGCGCTCCGGCGGATTTGGTCGTAATAGTCGGGATTCTCGTTCCCCAGGATCACCGTGTCCCCGGCCGGGAAGTTAAAGACGACGATATCATTCTGCTTGATCTTGCCGACGCCGGCGATGCGCTTGTAGGGCCATTGTATCGCCTCCGAGTAGGGCTTGACCGAGTTGGTCAGCGGCAACGTGTGATGGGTGAACGGGATGGAGAGCGGCGTGTTAGGCAACTTCGGGCCGTAGGAGATCTTGCTCACGAAGAGGTAGTCTCCCACCATCATCGATTTTTCCATGGAGGAGGTGGGTATCGTGTAGGCCTCGATAAAAAACATCCTAATCAACGTCGCCGCCACCACGGCAAAGATCAAGGCGTCAAGCCACTCCACGAATTTGGTTTGCTTCTTCACCCCCTTCTTCTTCCAGAAAGCCCAATGCACGCGCTTCGTGATGTAGATGTCGAACAATACCGGCACCCCTATCAACCACCACCAACTGCGCACCCACAAGGCAAACAACAAGTAAAGCACCAGTATCGCGCCGAGTTTAAACCATTTATTGGCTAATATCTCTTTCATAATCATTTATTTTCCAATTGTTATCAAATCATCCATCCCGAATATTCCCCGTTTGCCAAGCATAAATTCGGCGGCAAGCACCGCGCCCAGCGCGAAGCCGTCCCGCGAGTTGGACGAGTGACAAATCCGAATCTCGTCTATGTCCGACACGTAGCTCACGGCGTGAAGACCGGGCACCTCTCCCTCGCGCCGGGCCACGATAGGCAGCTCGTTCGTCGCGACGAGCGCCTCCTCCTTCGTCAGTTTCCACGAGGAGTAGCGCGGGTTATTCTCCATCACCCCTCGCGCCAGGGTAATGGCCGTCCCGCTCGGCGCGTCGAGCTTGTGCACGTGGTGAACCTCCTCGATGGAGGCATTATACCCGTCCACGCGGGACATCGCCCGCGCCAGCCAACGATTCAGGTGAAAAAAAAGGTTGACCCCCACGCTAAAGTTAGAGGCGTAAAAGAATCCCCCGTCAAGTTGCTCACACGCCCGGGTCACCTCGTCCCAGCGCTCTAACCAGCCGGTTGTCCCCGATACGACGGGCACGCCGTTGCGGAAGCACCAGCGGTAATTATCCACGGCCGCCGCCGGGATCGCGAACTCGATGGCTACCCCCGCACCCCGCAATTGCTCGTCGGTGCACTCCCCCCGGTTATATTCATCGACCACCAGCACGATCTCGTGCCCTCGCTCCTTGGCGATTCGCTCGATGGTTTGACCCATCTTACCATATCCTATCAAGGCTATTTTCATACAGCAAGCTCAATATAAACTACCTATAAATTCAGTTCACAAAGCTAATGAATTAAAAACAAAAAAGCCGCCTCGCGGCAGCTTTTCGTCGATATTTCTTGCATCGCTCACGCTAACTCTTTTACTTTCTCGAGGATAACCTTGAAAGCTTCCGGTTGGTTCATTGCCAGATCGGCCAAGACTTTCCGGTTGATGTTGACGTCCGCTTTATGGACCAAGCCCATAAACTTCGAGTAGGTCAACCCTTCCATCCTGACGGCAGCGTTTATTCTCTGAATCCACAAGGCTCTAAACTCTTGCTTTTTCTTCTTCCGGTCGCGGTAAGCGTAGGTCAACCCTTTTTCGTAGGTATTCTTGGCTACCGTCCAGACGTTTCTCCTTGCGCCAAAGTTCCCTTTGGTCTGTTTTAAAACTTTTTTCCTGCGTGCTCTTGAAGCAACGGCATTTTTAGCTCTTGGCATAATTTTTCATTTTTTTGGATGTTTGCGTTCCTCATGGAAACTTGATTATCTGCTAAACACCCTGGTTAACAACTCATGTTCACTCAAAGATGATCTTAGATGCACAGCATCTCCTTCACGGCCTTCACGTTCGTCGGATCAACGATCGCCACGCGAGTAAGATTTCTCTTTCTTTTCGTGCTTTTCTTCGTCAAAATATGACTCTTGTAAGCATGTTTCCTCTTGATTTTCCCGGTAGCGGTCAGGAAGAATCTCTTCTTCGCGCTACTCACGCTCTTCATTTTTGGCATTTCTCTTGATTTTAATTGTGTTTCAGATATATGGATGTGAAATATCGACTTACTCGCGAGGAACGGGTTGCCCCGATCCTATTTCTTGGGCGCGATCACGACGATCATCTTCTTTCCCTCCAATTTGGGGGGAGATTCGACCTTCCCGTAATCGTCCAGCGCGCTGATGAAGCGCGTCAACAAGGTGGTTCCCTGATCCTTGAAGAGGATCGAACGACCCCTGAAAAAGACGTACGCCCGCACCTTGGCCCCCTCTTGCAGGAAACCCACGGCATGTTTCAACTTGAAGTTAAAGTCATGCTCGTCGGTTTGCGGGCCGAAGCGTATCTCCTTGACGACGACCTTCACGCTTTTCGCCTTGATCTCCTTCTGTTTTTTCTTTAGCTGATATAAGAACTTGCTGTAATCAATGATCCGGCACACGGGCGGGTCGGCGGTCGGCGAGATCTCCACCAAATCGACGCCTGCCGCGTCGGCCATGGCAAGGGCCTCTTTTAGCGGATATACACCGGGGGTGACGTTTTCACCCACGACCCTCACGAAAGCAACTTTGATTTGCTCGTTAATCTTGTGTTGCTGCGGCTTCTCGTTCTGACCTCTCAAGCCTACTTTCTCCATTGTCTTGACTATAATTAATCCTCCTCTTTATTTAAATTATCAATAGCGTTTAATTGTAATTCTACTTCATTTTTTATCATGTCGGCGAACTCCTCGATGCTCATGAGTCCCTTGTCACCCTCCCCTTGTCGGCGCACGGAAACCTTCCCCTCGGCCATCTCCTGCTCGCCAACCACCAGCATGTAAGGGATTTTCTTCAACTCGTTGTCCCGTATCTTTCGCCCGATCTTCTCGTTACGATCGTCTAAAACGGTGCGAAGTTCGGAATTATTTAGTGAATTCAAAACATTTTGGGCATATTCGTTGTATTTTTCGCTAATCGGCAATACCACGGCCTGCTCGGGGGTCAACCACAACGGGAATTTTCCCGCCGTGTGCTCGATCAACACGGCCACGAAACGCTCCATGCTCCCGAAAGGCGCGCGGTGGATCATCACCGGGCGGTGTTTCTGGTTATCCGCTCCGGTATACTCCAGCTCGAAACGCTCGGGCAGGTTGTAATCGACCTGTATCGTGCCCAATTGCCACTTCCTGCCGATGGCGTCCCTCACCATGAAATCGAGTTTAGGCCCGTAAAAGGCCGCCTCGCCAAGTTCCACGGTGGTTTGCAGGCCCTTCTCGGCGGCCGCCTCGATGATGGCGCGCTCTGCCTTCTCCCAGTTCGCGTCCGAGCCGATGTATTTCTCCCGATCAGAGGGATCGCGCAAGGAAACTTGTGCCGTGAAATCCTTAAAATCGAGGGCCTTAAATATGGTGAAAATAATATCAATGACCTTCTTGAACTCGTCCTTCAACTGGTCTGGGGTACAGAAAAGGTGGGCGTCGTCCTGCGTGAAACCGCGCACGCGGGTCAACCCGTGCAACTCCCCGCTCTGCTCGTAGCGGTACACCGTCCCGAACTCGGCAAAGCGAACGGGCAGGTCGCGATACGAGTGCGGCTTATGCTTGAACATCTCGCAGTGGTGAGGGCAATTCATCGGCTTCAGCATGAACTCCTCCCCCTCCTGCGGGGTGGTGATCACCCGGAAACTATCCTTCCCGTACTTCTCGAAATGGCCTGACGTCTTGTAGAGGTTCACGTTCCCGATATGCGGGGTGATCACCTGCTGGTAGCCGTACTTTTTCTGTACCCGGCGCAAAAAGGCCTCCAACCGATCCCGGAGCATGGCTCCCTTGGGCAACCACATGGGCAGCCCCGATCCCACGGCTTGCGAGAACATGAAGAGTTCCATCTCCCGCCCGATCTTGCGGTGGTCGCGTTGTTTGGCTTCCTCCATGAGGCGCACCCACTCGTCCAGCAAGCCCTGTTTCGGGAAAGTGATGCCGTAGACGCGCGTCAACATCTTGTTGTGCTCGTCGCCACGCCAGTAGGCGCCCGCCACGGCGGTCAACTTGATCGCCTTTATATAAGAGGTGTCCGGCAGGTGTGGCCCGCGGCAAAGATCCGTGAAGTCCCCTTGTCGGTAATAGGTGATCGTCCCGTCCGCCAGGTCACCGATCAACTCCACCTTATAGGTCTCGTCCAGCCCGGAGAAATGGGCCAACGCCTCTTGCTTGCTCACATCCTCGCGGCAAAAAAGCTCGTTCTTCCGGGCCAGTTCCATCATCTTTTTCTCGATGACGGGCAGGTCTTTTTCTTGCAGCGCACGCCCCTCGCCCAAATCGACGTCGTAATAGAAGCCGTTCTCGATGGCCGGCCCGATCCCGAACTTCACGCCCGGGTAGAGCGCCTGCAAGGCCTCGGCCATCAAGTGGGAGGAAGAGTGCCAAAACGCGTGGCGTCCCTCCGCGTCATCCCACGTGTACAGCCGGATCTCGGCATCCGTCGTGATGCCTCGCGACAAATCCCACGTCTCGCCGTTCACCGAAACGGATAAAACCTCCTTCGCCAGCCGCTGGCTGATTGAACGCGCGATCTCCATGCCCGTCACGCCGGACGCGAACTCCTTGATCGTACCATCTGGAAACTTGATATTTACCATGTATGCTATTTTATCTGCATTGATTACGAGCGGCAAAATTACCAAAAAACACCGGGAAAACAATAAAAAGGCTTATTTTTCGCGGTTTTTCAAAGGATTCCCTTGCGCGCTCCATTTTTCTTCGTACTTTTGCCCCGTGACTAAAATCAATTAAGTTTTAATTTTTTAACTAAAAGACTGTAGTATGGGAAAATTTGTAAGTACGGCAATTCTTGCCGTGGTCGCTTTGGCGTTCGTAAACTGTAGTAAAGACAAGAAGAAGACGGAGGACAACCTCGCGAAAGGTATCGCGACGGAGTATACCGTCTCTATTGGGGGGCAGCCCACCCAAAAGTTCAAACTCACGGAGGTAAATGCTACCACCGTAAAGTTTCCCTTGGACAGCATGCGGATCAACGACGTCACGGCCGTCACGATCAAGGAGATCAACCCGGTAAAGCTGACGAAAGAGGGTGACACGGTCGTATTGGCCGCTAACGTGACCGCGCAGGCAACAGTGTACACCAAGAACCTCGAGAAACCTGATGAGCCTGCCGCCTCGGAAACCAAGAGCGTGAAGGTAACGGTAACGGGCAAGGTCGTGGGCACGAAGCTCGATTTGAAACTCACGTTCCCCGAGTTGTTGGAGACCCCGGTCACCATCGATGTCAACGGCACGAGCAAGTAATCTCGAATGGAGAGACAAGGATAAGGGAGCGACAACGCTCCCTTATTTTTTGGCCGATTTTTACTACTTTTGCCCGCCTTAAACGAGCACATCATGAACTATCAAGAGACGTTAGAATGGCTGTTCGCGCGGCTCCCCATGTTTCAACGGGAGGGGCAAGCGGCCTACAAGGGAAACTTGGACAACACGTTACGACTGGATCGCTATTTCGATTCTCCCCACCGGCGATTCAAGACCATTCACGTCGGGGGCACGAATGGTAAGGGTTCCGTCTCCCACATGCTCGCCTCCGTCCTGCAGGAAGCGGGGTACAAGACCGGGTTATACACCTCGCCGCACCTGAAAGATTTCAGGGAACGGATCAAGATCAACGGGGGGATGATCCCCGAGTCCGCCGTCGTCGATTTCGTGGCGCGCCACCAAGCCTTGTTCCTCGAGGTGCAACCCTCTTTCTTCGAGATGACCGTGGCGATGGCCTTCGCGTATTTCGCCGACAGTCAAGTCGATATTGCCGTGATAGAAGTGGGATTGGGAGGAAGGTTAGATTCCACCAACATCATCACCCCGCTGCTCTCCATCGTCACGAACATCTCTTTCGATCATGTCGCGCTGCTCGGGGACACCCTCGAGAAGATCGCCGGAGAAAAGGCCGGGATACTGAAACCCGGCGTGCCCGCGATCATCGGCACGCGCGACCCCGCCACCGATTTCGTCTTCGAACGCAAGGCCGCAGAACAAGGTACTCCCTTGCAATTTGCCACCGATAACTGGGAATGTCACCGGCACGAGGACAATACCTACGACCTGAAAAACAAGCAAGGCGCCGTCTATCACCTCGCCCCGGAACTGAAAGGATTCTACCAGCGAAAAAACATTCCCGCGGTACTCGAGGCCTTGCTGGAATTGCGAGCGAGCGGGCTACCCCTCCCCGACCGCGCCATCCGGGATGGGATCGCCCGCATCGTCCAAAACACCGGGCTATTCGGACGGTGGCAAGAACTGTCGCGAGCGCCCTACACGGTATGCGACACGGGGCATAACCTCGATGGGATCACGGAGAGCGTCGCACAGATCGCCACCTGCACGCACGAGCGACTGCACGTCGTGCTGGGAATGGTCAACGACAAGGACGTCAGCGGCGTGTTGCGCGTCCTGCCCGCGGAGGCCACCTACTACTTCACCAAAGCCGCCCTCCCGCGCGCCCTGAACGAGGAGATCTTGGCCAGACAAGCGCACACCGTCGGACTTGACGGGGAGTGCTATCCCACCGTCGCGGAGGCCTACGCCGCGGCCCGGAAGGCCGCCACGGCCAAGGACATGATCTACATCGGGGGCAGCACGTTTGTCGTCGCGGAGGTGCTGGACGGCGTGTTACCGTGACGGGTGCCGACATTTTTTGATACACGCCCGGCGAGAGAAAGAAAAATATTCGTACTTTTGACGGGCTGACGGTAAACATAATTAACATGGACGAAGCATCGCGTGCGGCAAACACGAGCACCCGGAAAATCATCCACATCGACATGGATGCCTTTTACGCCTCCATCGAACAGCGCGATAACGAGGAGTACCGGGGCAAACCCGTGGCCGTGGGGCATCACGGGGCGCGGGGCGTGGTTTCTGCCGCCAGCTACGAGGCCCGGAAGTACGGCGTTCACTCGGCAATGCCCTCGATCACGGCCAAAAAGAGATGCCCGGACTTGATCTTTGTCGCGCCGCGTTTCGACGTTTACCATGCCGTTTCGCGACAGATACGCGCCATTTTCTTGGAATATACCGATTTAGTCGAACCCTTATCGCTGGACGA
>JAISAV010000099.1 GCA_031266545.1 Odoribacteraceae bacterium
ATCTTGTAAATGTTGCTCTCTTTGTTGGAGATTGCTAACGAATGGAAGAGTTTTTTCTGGGCGCTAACGCTGTCCATCAACTCGTTTTTCAGCAAAAACAGGGATAAGTCTTGCGTCAGGTTACTCTTGATCATTAACTTCACGTAGTCCGCCCTCCGACCGATGACACGTTGCCGGTCAAGCTGGTGCTTGCCCAATTTCATCTCGTCGTCCCTTGTCAAGTTCTCTTTCCTGCTTATTTCGAGTATTCTCTCGTTGTAGTTCTCGATGTCGGGGCCGAATTTTTCGTTGATCGCGTGCATGACTTGCGTGTATCTTTCCATCAAGGACGATCCCGTGATCTTGAGGCGCTCCACGGAATCGACCTCTCCCTCGATGAAAGTCCCTTTTTGCGAATCTAAGATTAATTCCAGCATCCTCCTTCCCCGAAAGTCTATCCATACTTGAGCGGGGAGCACGAGTTGTTCCGTGCGCAAATCAAGCTGACCGCCCTGCACCTCCTGCTGGGCCACCATGGTGAACCCTTTTTCTCCCGGCATCTCGGCCAATAATCTCACCGTGCCATCCAGCCCCCGGATGGTACCCGTGATCTTGACCCCGGGCGTGTCGCACGCCCCCGGGAGAATCATGATGCTTCCTAAGATTAAACCAATCAGTCTCATAGTCACGTTCATTAACAAACACGTTTATAATTCCCGCCCGATACGATAGCGCATCTTCTCGAAAATTATGGGGGCGAATATACAAAACTTTTTATACCAAACAATAGCCCGGCAAAATAATTTTTAAAAAAAATAAAATCACAGCCCGACATTCGCGAACAATCCTTCCGCCGCCCTTGTTGGTGGCGGCGCCACGGCCGTCACGAAACGCCCGCGAGGATCGATGAGAAAGTAGCGCGGGAAGGCCGAAATGATGTAAGAGGCGTGAAAATTCCTCCAGTTTACGATCGTGAAATGCTCCCAAGGGATCCTTTCGGAGGCGGATTGCCAATGTTCCAGCGTCATGGTCGGCTCGAAAGCGAGGAAGAGGAAGCGTATATTTTTGCCCGCGTACCTCGCCTTGATCGCGCGAAACGAGCAGGAGTCCTTCAGCCACGCGTCGGCCCGCGCATCGCTGGCGACAATGTACAGGTAGTCTCCCCTCATCTCCTGCAGGCGGGTATCGGCGCCGCTGGCGTCGCGCAGCGTGATGTCGGGCGCCGTCGTGCCGGCGGATAGTTTCCGCCAACGATCCGCGACCCGTTCCACCCGCATGATCCGGCTGGTGTCCTTGACCTCTCGCCAGCAAAGCGATAGCAGGTAGCTCCCGTCCCTTAATCCTTGTTTGAAGATGTGGTGGGAGGCCAGCTCGGAGAGGAGATAATCCTTGGTTTTTTGCGTTTTCACGCGCTCTTGAACGTCGGCCATCACGCTGCGAATGTCCTCGTTTGTCTCGCTTTCGAAGGTGTAGTAGGCCAGGACAAATTGCTGGAACGCGTTGACGTCCGCCAGCTTCTCGTCGTCGACGGGAAACCGGGAGAGGAAATCGCCCAGGTAAGGGCCGAGGTGGTAAACTTGGCGCGCGGCATCGGGAAGGCGGGAACGCGTGAACATGGCGTAACGCATCGCATACTCGGCGGTCAGGTAGCCGATGCGCTTGCTCTCGATGGCGGTGAACTCGCGTCCGAGGTTTTTGGCCTCGAGTAACAGGGTGCGCACCCGGCACAACTCCTCCGCGCCTTTCACGAAGGTTTCCTCGTCCCGCGACAGGGCGGCCGCGTCGAGCGGGAAGTACTCCCCTTGCTCGATCAGGTAGCTGTTGATCGTGGCCAAGCTCCCGGCGAACAGCGGGGTCGGGGAGGTCATGATGATCTCCAAGTGTTCGCGAGGGCTTAAGTATAAGAGTATCCTCCGGCGAGAGGGGAGGAATTGCGCGTAGGCGTACGCGTTTTCCTGCAGGGGGATGTTCCCTGAAAAAGAGTGGTTCGCGTCCACGCGGAGGCGGTACTCTTGGTCATTCAGGCGGACAAGGATCACGGAATCTTTTCCCTCTACCCGTCCGCTCAACCGCACCTCGCGGTTTTGCAGGCAGGCGGAAAGCAAAATGATAAAAACCGCTACCGTGCAAGTTTTCATGCGCTGCTCTTCGTTTTTACGACGTATCGGGGTAAAAAAGAGGGAACGAGACGCGCCCGTTCCCTCCTATTTTGTATAAAAATTACTTGATGATCGAGGTAAACTCCGGGTTCTCGAAGTAACGAGCAAACTCCAGGTCGGTAGCGGCCGTTTGCTTGTACGAGAATCTCAAGGTCACGGCTTTCTTCAAGTTATCGATCACCATCGAGGTGTTGTTGAGCCTTGCCCCGACCACCGCCTTCAGGTAGTAACCCAGCGCGGAGTTGTCGTTGCTCAACCTCTTGGTGGCCTCGTTGTAGTTGCCGGCAAGGATGTTGGCCAACGCCGCGTTGGCGTTGTTGTACGATCCCAAGTAGCGCACGGCCGCGCTGTAGTCACCGCTCATGATCGCGAGAATACCCTTGTTGTATTCCACTTCCGCGCCCGCGCCGGTGGCGCTGCCGAAGTAAACGGAGGCTTGTTGGATGTTTCCTTCTTTCAACGCGATGACGCCCAAGTTATTTTGGATCACCTTGTTGTTCGCCGATAACGCGGCGGCCCGGCTAAAGTTGGCCTTGGCCTCGGTGAGGTCGCCGCCTTCCAGCGTCAAGATGCCGATGTCATTGTACCCCCTCCAATCGTTCGGGAAGAGGCGGGTGACCACCCGGTAGATGGCTAACCGGTCGCCTTGACCGTCAAACAGGGTGGCGGCGTACAGCAACTCTTCCACGTCCAGGTCGGAAGGATTCGTCTGGGCCAGCGATTTTAACTGCGCGTCCGATTTTCCCGTCCGCTCGGCGTTTGCCACGAACAGGGATCTTCTTAATTTCGGCAGGATCTGCTCGGCGATTGCCGTGAAGGCGGAGGCGATGTTTTTGATTTCCCGCTCTCTCACTTCCGGGTCGGTGTACATGGAAAGCACGCGCAGGATCAAGTCTTTGTCCTGTATGTTAGAGCTTTCCATTGCCTTTTGGAAGCCGTCCCAGTCCTCGGGCACCACGTATTGATTGAAGAGGGCGAGGAGCGCATTCGATTTCAGTTGCTTTTTCAGGTAGCTCGTCGAGCCGGTTTCGCGGTTATTTGCCAACTTCTCGTTCAACCCGAGCGGGCCGTCGGGAGAGGCGTACGACCTGATGTCGATGCCGTTCAACTGGATGTCCTCGGCAGCAAGGCTCTCCTTGATGAAGGCCTCCAACCCCTTGATCTCGTTGGACGAGATTTCCCGGTTACGGATCTCCGACGAGTTGATCAAGTAGTAGATAGCCGCCTCTTTCTGCTGCTTGGTGACCCGTTGGAAGTTGTCCGCTCCCAGCACGGGTAACGCTTTGTTCTCCACCAGCGTGGCCGTCGCGATCACCCCGGTTCCGATTTTCGCCGGGTTAAATGCCACGGACGTTAATCCCTTGAAACCCACGATGTCAATCTCCAAGTCGGACAACCGCATCGCGTCCGCGTACGGGAGCTGGCTGATATAGGTAACGGTTTTTCCCCCGTTGTAAGGGATCACCTCGTTGTTACCCACGACTTTCTCTCCTTGTAGCGCTTTCATCTCGAAAGCTTTCTCCCCCCCGTTGAAACGTAATACCGGCGTGGCCTCTACCCGTACTTTTTTATTAAAGTACTGCCCGGGGAACGTGATGTCGATTTTTAAATCCACCATGCCACCCTTTACCGCTAATGTTTCCGGGGTCACCGCGTAGGTGATGTCTTTAGCGTGCTTCTTCATCTTTTTCAAAGAGGAACAAGACACGGCCAACAATCCAGTCAATGCAATGACTGTCATTAAAACAAACGTTCTTTTCATAAATACTCCTTTATTATTAAATAAACTTAGTGTACAGGCAAATGTATTTCGTTTTATCGAAAAAACCATGATTTTTTGCCTATAAAATTTGTATTAACCCATTTTCACCTTTTGAAGGATCAAATTCCGCGCTTTCGCGATCGCGCTGTCGATCCCATCGGAAAAGGAACCACCGGCCGTTGCGAAAAACGGCTGGCCACCGCCGCCGCCCTTGATCTCTTGGGCCGCTTCCCGGACGATCTCGCCCGCGTGTGCCTTCGACCGGGCCACCAGATCCTCGCTGAGCATCACCGTCAGGTGAGGTTTGCCGTTATATACCCCGCCGAGCGCGAGGGCCAACGGGCAGATCTCTCCCTTCAGTTGAAAGGCCAGGTCTTTTACCTTCGCCGGCGACAACAGCAAGCGGTGGGTGATCAGGTTCACCCCGTCGACCTGCATCTTGTCGCCTTTCAACCGTTCTTTCAACAGCTTCAGGCCTTCGTTCTCGAATTTTTCGATCTCTTTCTTCAGCTCCTCGTTTTCTTCCAGCACCGCCTTGACGTTGTCGATGATCCCCCGGTTGAATTTGAACATTTGCTCCAATCCCTTGATCAGGTTGAAATGGTCGCGAATGTATTCCTCGGCCTTGATCCCGGTGCACGCCTCGATCCGGCGCACTCCCGCTGCGATGGAGGATTCGGAGAGTATCTTGAAAAAACCGATCTGGCCCGTGGCGCCCGCGTGGGTACCCCCGCATAACTCCACGGATTCGCCGAACTTGACCACCCGGACCAGATCGCCGTATTTCTCGCCGAAGAAGGCCAGCGCCCCCATGCTCTTCGCCGCCACGATCGGGATCGCCCGCCGCTCCTCCAAGGGGAGGTTCGCCCGGATCGCCCGGTTCACGCAGGAGGCTACCCGTTCCAACTCCTCGTCCGTCATCTTTTGGAAATGGGAGAAGTCAAAACGCAAGTACTCGTCACTCACGTACGAGCCTTTTTGCTCCACGTGCGTGCCCAGCACCTCGCGTAAGGCGCGGTGTAACAGGTGAGTCGCCGTGTGATTGTTCGCCACGGCCGTTCGTCGTTCCACGTCTACCTTGGCGAGAAATATTTGGGTCGGGTCGTCCGGCAACCGCTCGACGAGGTGCACGATCAACCCCAGTTCCTTTTGCGTGTCGATCACCCGTACCGTTTCCCGTTCCGAGATCAGGTAGCCACTGTCTCCCACCTGCCCGCCTCCCTCCCCGTAGAAGGGGGTGAGGTTGAACACCAACTGGTAGAGCGTCTTGCCCTTTGTCGTCACCCGCCGGTAACGCGCGATCTGTACCTCGATTTCCATGAAGTCGTACCCGACAAATTCCTGCGATTCATCGGAGGTCAATTCCACCCAGTCGTCGGTATCCACGGCGGCGGCCGAGCGGGAACGGGCTTTTTGTGCTGCCATCTCCGACTCGAACTCTTGCAGGTTGACGTTTAGTCCCTGCTCGCGAAGGATGAGTTCCGTCAAGTCCAGCGGGAAACCGTAGGTGTCGTATAACTCAAAGGCAACCTCCCCGTGGATGGTCCGGCTTCCCTCCTCTCGGGTTTTTTCGATGATCTTGTCTAATAGTTTTATTCCTTTGTCTAACGTCTTGAAGAAGGCGTTCTCCTCCTCCTCGATCACGCGTTCGATCAACGTTCGCTGGGCGCTCAATTCCGGGTAGTGTTGTCCCATCACGCCGATCAGGGTCTGGATCAGGCGAAACATGAACGCCTCTTTTTGGTTCAAAAAGGTGTAGGCGTAACGTATCGCCCGGCGGAGTATCCTCCGGATCACGTACCCGGCCTTCACGTTGGAGGGGTGTTGCCCGTCCGTGATGGCAAACGCGAGCGTGCGCAGGTGGTCGGCCACCACCCGCATCGCCACGTCCGTCAGGGGATCTTTTCCGTACGCGATCCCGCTGAGCCGGGCGATCTCGTGAATCAACGGGGTGAAGAGATCCGTGTCGTAGTTCGAGGTTTTTCCCTGCACGGCCATGCAAAGGCGCTCGAATCCCATGCCGGTGTCCACGTGGTGGGTCGGGAGTAATTCCAGGCTCCCGTCCGCCTTCCGGTTGTATTGCATGAAGACGAGGTTCCATATTTCGATGACCAGCGGGTTGCCGGTGTTGACCAGCTCTCGCCCGGCCTGTCGCTTTCGTTCCTCCTCCGGGCGCAGGTCGATATGAATCTCCGAGCAAGGGCCGCAAGGCCCCATCTCGCCCATCTCCCAGAAGTTGTCTTTTTTCTTCCCGCGCAGCACCCGGTCTCCCGGCAGGTAGTTTTTCCAGCACGCTAACGCCTCGTTGTCCAGGTCGAGGTAATCCTCTTGGCATCCCTCGAAGACCGTGGCGTAGAGTTGCTCCGGGTTTAACTTCATCTCCTCGGTCAGGAATTCCCACGCGTAGGCGATGGCCTCTTTCTTGAAATAGTCCCCGAACGACCAGTTTCCCAGCATCTCGAACATGGTGTGGTGGTACGTGTCGTGCCCCACCTCCTCCAGGTCGTTGTGCTTGCCCGAGACCCGCAGGCACTTCTGGGCGTCCGCCACCCGCCGCGATTTGGGCCGGGCGTTCCCGAGGAAAACGTCTTTAAACTGGTTCATCCCGGCGTTGGTAAACATCAGCGTGGGATCCCCCTTGATGACCATGGGAGCGGAAGGCACGACCGTGTGCGCCCTCTTTTCAAAAAAATCCAAGAATCTTTGTCTAATCTCCGAGGAGGTCATATTTGTCTGGTTTTTAAATTACTATGCAGCATCTCTTTATTTTTGTTCAGATACATCCATCTATCTTGTGGATAGGGTTGCAAAATTAATTTTTTTCTTTTAACTTTGCGAGCAATCATTGTTGTTTTTATTTAGACCAGTGTGCTATCATCATGGTAAAAGCAGGATATCATTTTAATACAGAGACACTATCTTTTGATAAAGTAGAGTTGACCATCCAGAAAAAGGTAAGGGGATGGTTACTCAAGTTTTTCTCGAGTTTCTCGTTGGCGATCGTTTGGTGCATCGTCTTTTGGGATTTTTTTCCCTCGCCCAAGGAAAATGTGTTGAAACGGGAGAACGAGGAGATCCTCTCCCAATACGATCTGTTAAGCAACAGGGTGGGGCGTTTGTACGAAACGCTGTCCGACTTGGAGCAGCGGGATGATAACATTTACCGGGTGATTTTCGAGACTAACCCCATCGCCCCATCCATTCGCCGGGTGGGGACGGGTGGCGCGGATCGTTACGAGAACTTGAGACATTTCCATAATGCCGACCTGATCATCGGGACGACGAGGAAAATCGACATGTTGTCGAAAGCGATTTATGTCCAGAGCAAATCGTACGACGAGGTGGAGATGCTGGCGCGCAACAAGGCGGAGATGCACGCGTCTATTCCTGCCATCCTCCCCGTCTCGCTGGGCGCCGACGCCTGCCGCATCACCTCCTCGTTCGGTCATCGCATAGATCCCTTTACTTACGTGCTCACGCCGCATCGGGGGATGGATTTCGGCGGCCCCGTGGGAACGCCCATCTACGCTACCGGTAACGGTGTGGTCGAGGCTTGCAACGTGAGCGCCGGTGGTTACGGGCGCCACGTTATCATCAACCACGGCTTTAATTACAAGACGCTCTACGGCCACCTGGAAAAAATCAGCGTGACCAAGGGGCAAAAGATAAAGCGCGGTGACGTGATAGGCCTTTTGGGAGGCACCGGGCGGATTACCGGCCCGCACCTCCATTACGAGGTGCGCAGGAACGGGAATTGTATCGATCCGATCAACTTCTACTTCAATGATCTCTCGCCCGAGGAGTTCGACGCGCTCGTGGAAGCCGCCAACAGCACGGATCAAAGCATGGATTAGCGCGAAAAAGTCGTAACTTTGCAAGGAATCATCGTTTATTAATCACGCATGGCGAAGACAGGATACCATTTTAACACGGAGACGCTCTCGTTTGACAGGGTAGAGGTGACCATCCGGCGACGAGCGAGGAAGTGGTTGCTGAAACTTTTTTCCAGCTTCTCGATGGCGGTTGTCCTGTTTATCATCTACTATCTTTTCTTCCCTTCGCCGAAGGAGACGGCCTTGCAGTGGGAGAACGAGGGGATTCTCACCCAGTACAACCTGTTGAGTAACGAGGTAGAGCGCTTGGACAATGTCCTCGCGGACTTGAAACGGCGGGATGATAACCTGCATCGGGTGATCTTCGAGACGGAACCCGCCATTCGCGAGGCCCAGCGACCCGAAATCGGGTTTAGTCATCACGAGAAGCTGAAACTCTTCAACAACGCCGACCTGATCACCGAGACGACGAAGGAGATCGACACGTTATCCAAGATCATCCGCTCTCAACGGGCCTCGTACGACGAGGTGAGAAGGCAGGTGCACAACAATGAGGAGATGCTCGCCTCGATCCCCACGACCCTTCCCGTTGCATTGAATACCAATACCATATACCTCGCCGCCACGTTCGGCCCTTGCATGCACCCGTTTTATAAAATGCTCAAGTTCCACCGGGGCATGGATTTTTCCGGGCCGATAGGGACGCCCGTGCGCGCCACCGGCAAGGGCGTGGTGGAGAGTTGCGGTAACGCCAAGGGGGTAGGGAATTACATCGTCATCGATCACGGTTTTGACTACAAAACCCTTTACGCCCATCTCGAGAAGATGAGCGTGAAGAAGGGACAGGGCGTGCAACGAGGCGACGTGATCGGTTTGCTGGGAAACTCCGGGCAGGTCTCCGGCCCGCACCTCCATTACGAGGTGCACAAGAACGATACGCCCATCGACCCGATCAACTACTATTTCAACGACCTCTCGGCCGAGCAGTTTGACGCCTTGGTGGAGGCCGCTAATAACACGGGACAAAGCATGGACTAACACGTAAATACTTGAAACATGCCTGAAAAACAAACATCAAAATTGTATTACGCGATCGGGGAAGTCGCCGCCATGTTCGACGTCAACACCTCGTTGATCCGTTACTGGGAGAAGGAATTTGACGTGATCAAGCCGCACAAGAACAAGAAGGGAAACCGGCAATTCACCCCCGCCGACATCGACAACTTCCACTTGATCTATCACCTCGTGAAAGAGAAGGGCATGACGTTGAAGGGCGCGCAAGCGCAGTTGAAAGAGCGACGGGAGGAGACGGAACGAATCTTCGAGATCATCAAGCGCCTCAAGCACATCAAGGAGGAGTTGCTCGCCGTCAAGGCCCAATTCTCTTCGGAAGGGGAGGGGGATTCACCCCTGCCGGTATAAATTTATAATACGCGCACGCGTGCTGATCCAAGAAGTTATAGACATCATCGAGGAATTTGCCCCGCTCCATTTGCAGGCAGGTTTCGACAACTCCGGGCTGACGTGCGGGGATGCGCGCCGGGAATTATCCTCCGCGTTACTCTCCCTTGACGTCACCGAGGAGGTCGTGCGGGAGGCCATCGCGGTGGGGGCTAACCTTATCATTTCCCACCACCCCTTGTTGTTTCACGGGATCAAGCGGATCACTCCCGCCACCTACGCGGAGCGTAGCGTGATCCTGGCCATCAAGCACGACATCGCCCTCTATGCCGCCCACACCAACATGGACGTGGTGACCCGGGGGGTCAGCGGGCGGATGGCCGATAAGCTCGACCTGCTTCACCGGGAGATCTTGCATCCCGAGGACGGCCCGGATTCCCCGCACGGTTACGGGATCATGGGCGAGTTGAAAAATCCCGTCGAGAGCCGGGCCTTTCTCTTGCAGTTGAAAGAGCGCTTCCGTTGTCCAACGCTCCGCCACACCCTTTTGCATACGCCGTTTGTCCGGCGCGTGGCCCTTTGCGGTGGCGCCGGGGCCTCGTTCCTGCCTGACGCGATCGCGCGCGGGGCGGACCTCTATATTTCCGGTGATTTTAAATATCACGACTTTTTTCTCGCTGAAAATCGCGTCATTATTGCCGACATCGGGCATCATGAGAGCGAACAATTCACAAAAGATATTTTTTACGAGTTACTTACAAAAAAAATCCCTAAATTTGCCGTCCGGTTTTCCGAGATAAACACGAACCCGATAAACTATTTGTAATAACATAATTATGGTGACGAATAACAATGAAAAGTTGCAAGACCTGACCGTCGAGGAGAAATTGCAGAACTTGTATGAATTACAGCGGATTGACACGGAGATCAATAAAATTATTACCCTCCGGGGAGAGTTGCCGCTGGAAGTGCAAGACCTCGAGGACGAGATCGCGGGATTGAGCACCCGCGTCGCGAACTTGAAGGCGGAACTGGAGGAATTGAAGAGAGCGACCCTCCAGCGTAGCATGGATATCAAAAAATCGGAAGACGCCATCAGCAGATACACCGAGCAAATGCAAGACGTCCGGAATAACCGCCAGTACGACGCGTTAAGCAAGGAGGTGGAGTTCCAGAACTTGGAGATCGAGCTGCAGAGAAAAAAAATAGCGGAATCCCAGCGCGTCATCAAAGATAAGGAGGTCTTGATGGACGAGACCTCCCAGCGGTACGAGGACAAGGCCGCTGACTTGGAGGCTAAAAAGAACGAGCTGAACGACATCATCAACGAGACCCACAAGGACGAGGAGGCGTTGCGGGGCAAATCCCTGAAATTGGCCGCCGCGATCGACGACCGCCTGCTGTTCGCTTACCGTCGCATCCGCGACAATGCCCGCAACGGCTTGGCCGTCGTGACGGTAGACCGGGATGCTTGCGGGGGATGTTTCAACAAAATCCCGCCACAGCGGCAACTGGACATCCGCTCCCGGAAAAAGATCATCGTCTGCGAGTATTGCGGCCGCATCCTGATCGACAAGTATATCTGCGACTACGACGGCTCGCAGGCCCAGGCAGACCTTGAGGTCCAGATGGAGTCACAGAAGCGGAAATCCAGGAGGGTAAAACGCGAAGAATAATCACCCCCGCCACCGGCGCGCGAGGACGCGACGAGCTGGGATCGAGACTTTTTCCCGGAACGGCTCGTCTCGTACCGGGGTTGTTTTTGTCGAGATAACCCGCTCGCCCGGTGACGATCAATTTTAAATCAGAACTATGGCTTACGATTCCCAAACCAGCGAAGAAAAGTGGTATCGCTACTGGATGGAGCACGGCTTTTTCCATTCCGAGGTCGACCGGGCGAAAACCCCCTACTGCGTCGTCATCCCGCCACCGAACGTCACCGGCGTGTTGCACATGGGACACATGCTCAACAATACCATACAAGACGTGCTCGTCAGGCGGGCGCGCTTGCTGGGGAAGAACGCTTGCTGGGTGCCGGGCACCGACCACGCCTCCATCGCCACGGAAGCCAAGGTGGTAGCCAAGTTGAAAAGCGAGGGGATCGAGAAACGGGATATCACCCGCGAGGAGTTCCTCGAGCATGCCTGGGCGTGGACGCGCAAGCACGGCGGCATTATCCTCGAGCAGTTGAAGCGCTTGGGGGCCTCCTGCGACTGGGAGCGCACGGCCTTCACGATGGACGAGACCCGCTCGCGAAGCGTGATCAGCGTCTTCATCGACCTCTACAAAAAAGGACTTATATATAAAGGAGTGCGCATGATCAACTGGGATCCCGCGGCCAAGACGGCCGTCTCGGACGAGGAGGTCATCTACAAGGAGGAGCAGAGCAAGCTCTACTACCTGCGCTACCGGATCGACGGGAGCGAGGATGAGTATATCACCATCGCCACCACGCGCCCGGAGACGATCCTCGGGGACTCGGCCGTCTGCGTCAACCCGAACGACGAGCGTTTCCGCCACCTGGTCGGCAAGCGTTGCCTCGTGCCCCTCCTCAACCGCGTCATACCCATCATCCGGGACGAGTACGTGGACATGGAATTTGGCACGGGCGCCCTCAAGATCACGCCGGCGCACGACGTCAACGACTACGAGATCGGCTACCGCCACCACCTCGAGGTCATTGACATCTTCACCGACGACGGCGCCCTCGGCGAGAACGCGGGCCTCTTCGTCGGCCTCGATCGCTTCGACGCACGGCGGGAGATCATCCCCGCGTTGGAGGCCGCCGGTAACTTGGTCAAGATCGAGGACTACGCCAACAAGGTGGGTTACTCCGAGCGCACCGACGCCGTGATCGAGCCTAAACTCTCCATGCAATGGTTCCTGAAGATGCAGGAACTGGTAAAGCCCGCGCTGGCCGCCGTGCTGGAAGACAAGGTGCTGCTGATCCCCGCCAAGTACAAGAACACTTACCGCCACTGGATGGAGAACGTCAAGGACTGGAACATCAGTCGCCAGCTCTGGTGGGGACATCGCATACCGGCTTATTACCTGCCCGATAGCAACGACTTCGTGGTGGCCGCCTCCGCCGGGGAAGCCGCGGCGCTGGTCAGGGAGCGATTCGGGAAGACGATACCCGCCGCGGACTTGCGACAGGAAGAAGATTGCCTCGACACGTGGTTCTCCTCGTGGTTGTGGCCGCTCTCCGTCTTCAACGGCATCCTCGACCCCGGCAACGAGGAGATCAACTACTATTACCCGACGCGAGACCTGGTGTCAGGCCCCGACATCCTTTTCTTCTGGATCGCCCGGATGATCGTGGCCGGTTACGAGTACCGCGGCGAGAAGCCCTTTAGCAACGTCTACCTGACGGGGCTGGTGCGCGACAAGCTGCGGCGCAAGATGTCCAAGCAACTGGGCAACTCGCCCGACCCCCTCGACCTGATCGATCGCTACGGGGCCGACGGCGTTCGGGTAGGGATGCTGCTCTGCTCGCCGGCGGGCGGCGACCTGCTCTTTGACGAGAGCCTGCCGGAACAGGGGCGCAACTTCGCCACCAAGATATGGAACGCCTTCCAACTGGTCGGCAACTGGCAAGTGGCCGACATTCCCCGGCCGCCGCACGCGCGCTTGGCCCTCGAGTGGTTCGAGCGCTACCTGCGCGAGAGCGTGGAGACGCTCAACGTGCAATTCGAGCAATACCGCGTCTCGGAAGCCTTGATGACCCTCTACACGGGTTTCCGCGACGAGTTCTCCTCGTGGTTGTTGGAGATCATCAAACCCGC
>JAISAV010000118.1 GCA_031266545.1 Odoribacteraceae bacterium
GCCCCGGACGGCAACGGCCACCTATACGCCAGTTCGCGGGGCAACTACAAAGACGTCGATCCGAAACTTTTTGTCGTCGACCTGCAAGCGAGGCACGTCGTCGACTCGTTCGACATCCCGGTCTCTAAATTCGTGATCGCCGGGGAGCGAGCC
Organism: Odoribacteraceae bacterium; assembly: GCA_031266545.1. Taxonomy (GTDB): domain Bacteria; phylum Bacteroidota; class Bacteroidia; order Bacteroidales; family Marinifilaceae; genus JAIRKS01. The sequence goes on from JAISAV010000118.1 coordinate 154, forward strand.
TACATCTTGGGAGAGCGCTATTTTGCCGAGACTAAAAGCACAACGTATAGCTACCACCTGATCGATACCCGCACGCGAGAATTGCTCGACGGGAGTTTTATCCGCAAGGTACACGAACGCGAGATCGCCGTGCCCTACGGCATTGCCGTGCACCCCGTCACCGGGAACATCTACGTGACGGATGCGAAAACATTCGACATCGCGGGCAAAATCCTCTGCTTCTCGCCAACCGGCGAGAAACTCGCCGAGCGTGCGACGGGCGTCATCCCGGCGCACATCGCCTTCAGGTAGGTAATAGTGGTTAGTGATCAGTGGTTAACCTGAGTTCGGGATAAGAAAAGCCCGTTGGGGCTTACATTTTTTAATTATGAATTATGAATTATGGGGGGCGATATCAATAGAAATCGACAAGCATATTGGTTGTTGCCCGTAGGGCATCCATATCAATAGAAAATATTTCCCGTCCGTTCCTGAACGCCGTAGGTGTTCAATCCCTGACGGGGTCGCAAGGGATAAAAGGCCATTTTCTATTGATATGGATGCCCTACGGGCAACAGATAACCGGATTCATCATGGTTTTAACCGATTCATCATGATTTATATCATCCCTTATCCCGAACTCAGGTTACATTAGTTGCAGTTACAAATTGAACTTACGCTTGAATCTGCGGTCGGTTACTGTTTGGTCGTGTGAGAATTTTTTGTACTTTCGCGGCATGTTTTTCCGGGGATATTGACAATCGTGTGATGGGAACGTGGGCATGGCCTAAAGCCCCGGGGGTATCCGCCCGCGTTTGAGTAGCACAAAATGAAAGTACTATGCAAGTTTTTGAATTAACAGGAGAGCTGAGAGGCGACGTCGGCAAGAAATCAACCAAGGCGTTGCGCGTGAATGAAAAGGTGCCTTGCGTGCTTTATGGCGGCGGGGAGAACGTGCATTTCTCGTTGACGGAGCGCGACTTGAGAAAGTTGATCTACACGCCTCACGTTTATCTGGTGAAGTTGCGCCTGGGCGAGAAGGTGTACGATGCCGTCATGCGGGAGCTACAATTTCACCCGGTGACCGACAAGGTGTTGCACATCGACTTTTACCAGACGTTCGAGGACAAGCCGGTGGTGCTGGAGATCCCGGTGAAGACGGAAGGTTTCGCCGAGGGCGTGCAGGCCGGTGGTAAGTTGAACTTGACCACGCGCAAGCTGAAAGTCAAGGCGCTGCCCAAGGACATGCCGGACGAGCTGGTGTTCAACGTCGAGAAGCTGGGCATTGGCAAGGCCATCAAGGTGAAGGACGTGAGCTATGAGAACGTTGAGATTATGAACGCGAAGAGCGTTGTGATCGCCCAGGTTAAGCTGACGCGGGCCGCGCGGGCCGCCGCCCAGCAACAGCAGGAGAAGTAGCGCGCTGCCCGGTATCGTTGAATCGCGGAGAACATGAAGTACCTTATCGTTGGATTGGGGAATATTGGCCCCGAGTACCGGGATACGCGGCATAATATCGGCTTTAAAGTATTGGACGCTTTCGCGAAGGCGTCCAATACTATTTTTGAAGAAAAACGTCACGGGTCGGTGGCGCTGGCCAAGGTCAAGGGACACGCGTTGCTGCTCCTGAAGCCGAACACCTTTATGAATAACAGCGGGCGGGCGGTGAATTACTGGATGCAGAAGGAGAAGGTGGAGTTGCCCGCCTTGCTGGTCGTCGGGGACGATCTGGCGTTGCCCCTCGGCGCGATACGCCTGCGCGCGGGGGGAAGCGACGGGGGGCATAACGGCCTGAAGAGCGTGGCCGAGTGGCTGGGTTCGCGCCAGTACGCCCGCCTGCGCGTGGGTATCGGCGACGATTTTCGCCGGGGCGGCCAGGTGGATTACGTGCTGGGGCGCTGGACGCCGGAGGAGCAACTCCTTCTCCCCGCGATGCAGGCTCGTTGCGAGGAGATGATTTCCGCTTTCGTCCTGACAGGCGTGGAGCGGACGATGAATGTGTATAATAACAAGGAGATCGCGCCGGAAGACCCGCCCGCGACCCCCGTTTAAAACGCGCGCGTGGAAAAGACCCGGGTAGATAAATGGTTGTGGGCGGTGAGAATTTTCAAGACCCGCTCGCTGGCAGCCGAGGCTTGTGGCCGCGGCCACGTCTCGATCGGCGAGGCGCGCGTCAAGGCCTCGCGGGAGGTGAAGGTCGGGGAGACGGTCAAGGTGCGCGTCCCTCCCGTCGAGCGGGAGTACCTCGTGAAGCAAGTCACGGACAAGCGGATGTCCGCCCAGCTCGCGGCGGACTTCGTGGAGGAGACCACCCCGCCGGATCGCCTGGATATCTTGCGGGGGGTCAACATGCAATTTGAACGGCGCGACCGCGGCACGGGGCGACCGACCAAGCGGGAGCGTCGACAGATCGACCAGTTAAAAGAGGAATCATAACGACTACAGGAACATGTTAATCGCGCGGGAAAAACGCAAGGAAAATCTGGCAGAATACATCTTGTACATGTGGCAAGTGGAGGACATGCTACGCGCCTTCCGGATGGACATCGAGCAGGTGGAACGCCACGTCGTGGCGGCCTTTCAGGTGGAAGCGCCCGTCCGCCGGGAGGCGCGGGAGTGGTACGACAACCTGATCGAGATGATGAAGCGGGAGAATATCGTGGCGGCGGGGCACTTGCAGGTGGCGCGCAACATGGTGAACGAGCTATCGGAATTGCACCTCTACCTGCTGGATCGGGACGCCCGTTATCGCCGCTTGCACGTGGAGGCCTCCGGTAACTTGCAGGAATTCCGCCACAAGAGCGGCTTGTCGACGGCCCCCGACGTGGAGGTCGCCCTGCAGGCATTATACGGCCACCTGATGTTGAGATTACAAAAAAAAGAGATACATTCGCAGACGCGTCAAGCGATGGAGACGTTTAGCAGGATGATGGCTTACCTTGCCGCGAGATACAGGCAAATGGAGGAAGAGACGGGAGAGGAAACAAACAATTAATAGAAATCGTGAACCTATGAAACAGTTATTTTTATTCGTGATGCTCTTGAGCGCGTGCGGTATCCGGGCGCAAGAGCGCGTGCAGGAATTTTCCCGGAGCTACCCGGCGGATCGATTCCAGGAACTTTCGATCCTGAACCGGCTGGGCAACGTGGACATTCGCCAGGGAGGCGACCAGTTCGAGATCAAGGCCGAGATCAAGGTAAAGGCCAAGACGATGGAAAAGGTGGACGAGGTGATGCAATACCTGAGGATCGACGTGACGGAGCGCCAGAGCGTCTTGAACGTGAGCACCGTGTCGGAGAAGGAGTTCACGATCAAGAAACTCTTCTTCGGCGTGTCGATCGAGGTGGATTATCACGTGAAGATCCCCAAGGGCAAAAAACTGAGCGTCGCCAACAAGAACGGGAGCGTGCTCATGGGCAACTTCACGGGCGACCTGGACGTCGAAGTGATCTCGGGCGACTTCAAGGTCCAGCAGGTGGAGGGGGAATTTACCGCGAAATTGAAAGATGGCTTCTTCGAGGCGCGGGAGGTAAACCGCCTCGTCGGCGAGTTCGAGTCGGCGGAGGTCAAGGTAAACAAGGGGAAGCGCGTGAAACTGACCGGCATCGGGAGCAAGATAGAGGTGATGGAGGCGGAAGAGGCGATCGCGAAGGTTTCCGGCGGCGCCCTCTACCTCGGTGGCGTCGAGACGGCCGAACTCCACGCGGCGGGCGCCAAATGCGAGATACAGGACGTCTCCGAGTCGTTGCGCGCGGACGCCCGCTCCGGGAGCCTGCAGGTATACTCCATCAACCACCTCTTCTCCGCGGTGGACGTCACGTCGTCCGACACGAGGGTCTCCCTCTCCTTTCGCCCCGGCGGTGGCTTTAGCATGAATCTCAAGCATAACAACATAAAAATGGAAATTCCGGCAAATTACGCGCTGGAGGTGAAGCCCACCACCAACAAAAAGGTGTTCATCGAGAGCGGCTTCATCGGCGACAAGCAGTACCAGGGCCAGGTATCGTTGAACATCATGGGTGGCCGGCTCGTCATCCAGTGACGGGACGATAAAAACGGATCCATGTACCAAACCTGTATCTTAAGCAACGGGCTAAGAATCATTCATCATCACACGCGGGCCAAGGTGGCCTACTGCGGCCTGCTGATCAACGCCGGTAGCCGCGACGAGCTGGAGGGGGAGCTGGGGGTGGCCCACTTCATCGAGCACGTGATCTTCAAGGGCACCGCGCGGCGCAAGGCCTACCACATCCTGAGCCGCCTCGAGGACGTGGGCGGCGAGCTAAACGCCTACACCACGAAGGAGGACACGTGCATCCACGCCACCTTCCTGCCGAAGGATTACGAGCGGGCGCTCGAACTTTTCTCCGACCTCGTTTTCCACTCCACCTTCCCCGGAAAGGAGCTGGAAAAGGAGAAAGACGTGGTGCTGGACGAGATCAACTCCTACAAGGACACCCCCGGCGAGCTGATCTTCGACGACTTCGAGGAACTCCTGTACGAGGGCTACCCCATCGCCCGCAACATCCTGGGCGACGAGGAGTCCGTGCGGCGCCTCGACCGGGAGACGATCCTCGGCTTCGCGCGACGCAACTACCACCCGAACCGCATGGTGATCAGCTCGGTGGGCGACATCCCCTTCGAGAGGCTCGTCCGCCTGGCGGGGCGCCATTTCGCCGCCTACCCGGCGGGACCGGCCGGCCCGGCGCGGGAGCGACCGGTGCTCTACACGCCGCGCCGCGTGGTCGCCGAGAAGGGCACCTACCAGGCCCATTGCGTGATCGGCAACGTGGCCTACGACTACACGCGGGAGGATCGCGTGGTGCTCTCCCTGCTGGTGAACCTGCTGGGCGGCCCCGGCATGAACTCCCGCCTGAACCTGAACATCCGCGAGCGCCACGGGCTGGCCTACAACATCGAGGCCTCGTACACCCCTTACTCCGACACGGGCGTCTGCCTCGTCTACCTCGGCTGCGACAAGGAGAACCTCGACCGCTGCCTCGACCTCTGCGCCCGGGAGTCGCGCCGCCTGCGCGAGGAACCGCTCGGCCCGGTGCAGCTCGCACGCGCCAAGGCGCAGGTGATCGGCCAGATCACCATCTCCTCGGAGAATCACGAGAACCTGATGCTCGCCAACGGCAAGAGCTTCTTGATCTACGACAAGATCGACAGCCTCGAGGAGGCCTACGCCCAGATCGCGGCGATCACCCCGGGGATGATCACGCGGGTGGCCCGCGAGATCCTCGACGCCGACCGGCAAACGACCCTCATCTATCGCTGACCGGAACCATGAACGAGGAGCTGGAACGCTACACCCGCGAACACGGCACGCCGGAACCCGACCTGCTGGCGGCCCTCTACCGGGAGACGCGCGCGCGCACGGTATACCCCCGCATGGCCTCGGGGTGGGCGCAGGGCAGCTTCCTGCGGATGACCTGCCGCCTGCTCTCGGCCCGCCGCGTGCTGGAAATCGGCACCTTCACCGGCTACGCCGCCATCGCGATGGCCTCCGGGCTGGCCGACGACGGCGTGCTGCACACCATCGACCGGGACGACGAGGTGGCAGACCTCGCCCGGGAGTACATCGAGCGCGCCGGCCTCTCCCGCCGGGTCGTCTTCCACGCGGGCGACGCGCTCCGGGTGATCCCCGCCTTGCGCGAGGTCTTCGACCTCGTCTTTATCGACGGCGACAAGCGCGAGTACCCGGAATATTACCGCCTCGCGCGCGAAAAGACGCGCCCCGGGGGCCTGATCATCGCCGACGACGTCCTGTGGGACGGGAAAGTCCTGCGCCCCCCCGCCCTCCCCGACCCGCGAACGGCCGGAATCCTCGCCTTCAACGACATGGTGCAGCAAGACCCCGGCGTGGAAAACATCCTCCTCCCCCTCCGCCACGGCCTCATGATGATACGGGTAAAAGAGAACGAGCCAGAATTCGCGCCTTGACGTCAATCTTCACTTTCCACTAAAGAAGAACCGGAGCGCTTCCCGGGAGAACCGGAGCGTGTCCCGGGAGAACCGGAGCCACGAGCGGTCGGAAGTAATCTCCCGACGACCCGCGGGCTTGCCCCTTCCCGGGGCGCGCGTGATTTTTTTTCTTTTTCTTGTCATTCTTTACGGCGCGTTGATCGTTTTTTAGTTGTAAAAATCAAACCGGAATATATGAAGGAAGAAGATAACATCATGATCGCCTCCTGGATCGCGGCCCGCCTGCGGGGAGATGCCCGTCCCGGGGAGGAGGAGCGATTGGAAGCGTGGCTGGCCGGGCGGCAGGAGAACAGGGATTTGTACGCGCGCGTGACGGACGGCGCGCGCCTGCGCCAGCGGCTGGAGGGGCGCGAGGAGCGCTCGCTGGAAGGGGTGAAGACGCGGGTGCTGGCCGAGATCGGCCGGCGACGGGGGAGGAGGCTCGCCCGGCGCGTCGCCCGGGTGGCGTCGCTCGTGTTTATCCCGTTGTTGCTGGGCGGCGGGTGGTGGTTTTTCACGCGGGAGGTTCCCGCGGGGGAGCGCCCCTCGTTGCTCGAGATCGTCCCCGGCGGCGGGGAAGTGGTGCTGGAGCTGGCGGACGGGCGGCAGGTGAACCTCGCGGGGGATCGCGCCGCCGGGCCGGGGGAACTGGAAGGGACGGCCGCGCGCGTGGATTCCGCCGTGCTGTCGTACTCGCCGGGCGACGGGGCGGGCGAGGCGATGGAGTATCACGCGTTATCCATCGCCCGCGGCGGGGAGTACCGGCTGGTGCTGTCGGACGGCACGCGGGCGTGGTTAAACGCGGACAGCCGCTTGCGCTACCCGGTCTCCTTCGCGGGCGAGTCGCGGGAGGTGTACCTCGACGGGGAGGCTTACTTCGAGGTGAGTCCCTCGGGGAGGCCCTTCCGGGTGCACGCGCGGGGGGTGCTGGTCGAGGTGCTGGGGACGTCGTTCAACGTGATGGGTTACGCGGACGAGCCGTCGGTACAGGCCACGCTGGTCAGCGGCAAGGTGCGGGTGAGCGTCGAGGGGTTCGCGTCGGCGCCGGTGGAGTTGTCGCCCGGCCAGCAGGCGGTGGTGGACCCGTCCGGCGGGGGGATCACGACCCGGGAGGTGAACACGCGCGACTACACGAGCCAGCAGGAGAGCCTCTTCGTGTTTGACGACGAGCCGCTGGAGGTGATCGCCCGGAAGCTCTCCCGGTGGTACGACGTGGAGATCGAGCTGGCGTCGCCGGCGTTGCGCGCGGCCTCGTTCTACGGCGTGGTGCCGAAGTACGCGAACATCTCGGTGTTCCTCGAGCGACTGGGGAAGGTGTGCGACATGGAGCACGAGGCGGGAGACGGGAAGATAATTTTAAAATCGAGATAAGAAACCCGGGAATGGTGGAACATCCCCGGGCGGTGTAAAAGTAGAACTCGCGTCGCTTGACGGTGTCGGCGAGTTAAACCAGTAACAATAAACAAAAGTATGAAAAATGGTGATGAAAGCCCCGGGAAGCCCCGGGAAAAAATTCTGGTAGTCATGAGGTGGATTATTTGCATGACGTTATTGCCGGCGCTCGCGTTCGCGACGCCCGGGATCTCCCAGCAACGGATTAGCATGAAGGTGAAAAACGCCCCGCTGGAACGGGTGCTGAAGGAGGTGCAACGCGCGTCGGGATATTACATCCTGTACAACGTCACGGACGTGAACCCGGTGAAAGGGGTCAACGTGGAGATGACCGACGCGACGGTGGGAGAGGTGCTCTCGAGCGCCTTGCGCGGCACGCCGTTGCGCTACCTGATCGAGGAACAGACGATCCTGATCACGAGGGGCGCGGCTCAACCGCAGGCCCGCGTGGTCGTCAACGGGATCGTCAAGGACGCGTCGGGGCAGCCCGTGCCCGGCGCCACGATTCGCGTGAAGGGTACCAGCACGGGCACCTCCTCCCGCGTGGACGGCAATTTCCGGCTGGACGTGACGGGGATGGGCGACGTGGTGCTGTTGATCTCGTTCGTCGGGATGGAGCCGCGGGAGATCCGTTACGAGGGACAGTCGTCCCTCGAGATCGTGCTGCAGGAGCAAGTCTCCCAGATGGAAGAGGTGGTGGTGACCGGCATCTTCACGCGGGCGCGGGAGAGCTACACCGGGGCCGTCACGATGATCACCGGCGAGGAGCTTCGCCGGGCGAGTAACTCGAATATCCTCGCGCAGGTGCGGAACGTGGATCCCTCGTTTAACATGCTGGAAAATAATACTTACGGGTCTGACCCGAACCGCCGGCCGGACATCCAGGTGCGCGGCAGCACGAGCCTGACGGTGGGGATGAGGGAACTGCAAGAGGAGAACTCGACCCAGTCGGAGGCCAACCTGCCGCTCTTTATCGTGGACGGTTTCGTGGTGGACGTGGAGCAGGTGATGGACATGGACCCGGCGCTGGTCGAGTCGATCACGCTACTGAAGGACGCGAGCGCCACCGCGATGTACGGCTCGCGGGGGGCCAACGGCGTGATGGTGATCGCGACGGTGAAGCCGGAGAAGGGCAAGTTGCGCTTCACGTACAAGGGCGACCTGAACGTGGAGGCCCCCGACCTGACCTCTTATAACTTGCTGAACGCCGCCGAGAAACTGGAATTCGAGGTATTCTCCGGGATTTACCAGCAGGGAACGCCCGCGACGAATCAATTATGGCAGGAGCTTTACCTGTCGAAGTTGCGGGAGGTGAAGCGCGGGGTGGACACGTACTGGCTGAAGTATCCCGTCCGCGTGGGCGTCGGCAACCGCCACAGCGCGCGGGTGGACGGGGGGAGCGAGTCTGTCCGCTACGCCGTGAACCTGAGCTATAACGACGTGGTCGGCACGATGAAGGATTCGCGGCGCAACACCTTCTCCGGGGGGATGTTCCTGCGGTACGATCACGGGCACCTGACGTTCCAGAACGAGCTGGCGGCGACGTTTAATCACGCGGGCAATTCTCCCTACGGCGATTTCTCGCTCTACACGCGGCTGAATCCCTACTGGACGCCGTATGACGAGGAGGGTAACCTGAAGAAGATGCTGGAAAATCGCACGAGTCCCACCGAGTTGCGCGTCGGCAACCCGCTGCAGGACGCCTTGCTGCCCTACCGGAACGATAGCAAGTACGAGCAGTTGAGGAATAACCTGCAGGTGTCGTGGCAGGTGTCGGCGGCGCTCGCGTTCAGGGGACGTTTTTCCGTCACCCGGCAGACGGGGCGCTCCGACCTCTATTACTCCGCCAAGCACAGCCGCTTCGAGACGGACCGGTACACGGGCGAGAATTACGCGCTGCGGGGTTCCTACCGTTACGCCACCAACTACATGACCCGCTACGAGGCCGACGCGACGGTGACGTACGGGACGACCCTCCGCGAGAAGCACTCCTTGTATGCGGGGCTGAACTACCGCGTCTCCGAGACGAAGTCGGAGTCGAATACCATCGAGGCGGAAGGCTACACCGCGGCGAACATGCACGTTTTCGGCGTGGGCAACACCTACAAGCGGGACGACGGCCCGTCGGGCACCGACGCCGTCTCGCGGGCGCTGGGCGGGTTGCTGAACCTGAATTACACGTATGACCGGCGTTATTTCGTCGATTTCACGGCCAAGATCGACGCCTCCTCGCAGTTCGGCTCGAAGCGGCGCTCCGCCCCCTTCTGGTCGGCCGGGCTGGGGTGGAACCTGCATAACGAGCGGTTTATCAGCAACCGGCAATGGATCGATAACCTGCGCCTGCGCCTCTCCTACGGCACGAGCGGCACGCAGCAGTTTCCGCCCTACCAGGCCATGACGATCTTCCATTATTACGGCACGAACTACCGCACGTGGAACGGCTACTACATGATGGGCCTCGGCAACGAGAACCTGAAGTGGCAGACGACCGGGCAGTTAAACCTCGGCATGGACGTCGAGATCTTCAACAAGCGCTTGCGCCTGCGCGTGGACGCGTATAACAAGGACACGTTCGACCTACTGGCCGACGTGAATCTCCCTTCCGCCAGCGGTTTCCCGAATTTCAAGGCGAACATCGGGAAGGTACGCAACCGGGGCGTCGAGCTGTCGTTTAACGCCTACGCGTGGCGCGGCGCGGGCGGCAAAGGCTCGTGGATGATCGCCGGGAGCTTGATCCATAACAAGAACACCGTGCTGAAGATCTCCAACGCGCTGGACGAGCTGAACAAGGAGATCGGCAAGAGCGACAGCGAACGGGGCATGCCCAGCTTCCTCGTCAAGGAGGGGGAGTCGCTCAACACGATCTACGCCATGAAATCGCTGGGCATCGACCCCGGTAGCGGCCGGGAGGTGCTCGTGAAGAAGGACGGCACGAAGGTCTTCGACGCCGAGTGGAACGTGGCGGAGGAGGTACCCTGCGGCGTGGCCGACCCGAAGGCGATGGGCAACCTGAACACGACGTTCCGGTACGGGAATCTCTCGTTCAACGTGATCTTCGGCTACCGCCTCGGCGCGGATATCTACAACCAGACCCTCGTGGACAAGGTGGAGAACGTCAACCCGTCGTGGAACGCCGACCGGCGCGCCTTCTACGACCGCTGGCTGCGGCCGGGGGACGAGGCGAAGTTCAAGGGCGCGGTCTATTACCAGACCTCCACGCGCGCCTCGTCGCGCTTCGTGATGAGGGAGTACATGCTGGACTGCCGCTCGGTCTCCCTCTCGTACGACTGGACGGGCCAGTGGCTGCGCGCCGCGACGGGCGCCGAACGCCTGACGGTGGCCGCCTACACGGCGGATCTCTTCCGCTTCTCGACGATCAAGCGGGAGCGGGGCACCTCTTATCCGTTCGCGCGTAGCTTCTCGCTGTCGCTATCGGCCCTTTTTTAACCCTGATTAAATCACATCATTATGAAGAAGATAATATTATTCTTGCTTATCGCCTCGACTTTCGCCGCTTGCGGCGACTGGCTGGACGTCAGCCCGCTGGGTGAGGTCAAGGAGGAGGACATGTACAAGACGGAGGACGGTTTCAAGGGTGTCCTGACGGGCGCCTACATCGCGATGACCTCCAAGGATCTCTACGGGCACCACATGACCATGCAGATGCCCGAGCTGCTCGCCCGCCACTGGGAGGTGATCAACGCCAATTCCGCCGAGGCTTACCTCCGCGACTATGACTTCGAGAAGGACGCCGCCAAGGCCGTCGTGGCCTCCTCGTGGATGGCCTACTATAACG
>JAISAV010000146.1 GCA_031266545.1 Odoribacteraceae bacterium
CGTTCGTGTAGCCCGCCGAGACGAGATCCTGCAAGTTCATCAGCGAGAAACCGGGGCGCGCGATCAACTCGTCGGCCTGCTCGACGGCCTCCGCCCAGCGTCCCATGTACAGGTAGGCGCGAGCGAGGAGGAGTTGCGCGGTCGGGAGGTTCACGCGGTAATCCTTGCGAGACTGTTGCTCCACCGGGAGGGTCTTGAAGAGGCGCACGGCCTCCTTCAAGTCGGTCGTGATCTGCCCGTAGACCTCGGCGACGGTGTTGCGCGCCATCGAGCGTTCCTCCACGTCCGAGGTGATCTTGAGCGGCACGCCCATCCCGTCGGGGTTGACGGTGTACGGCTCGCCGTAGATATTCACCAATTGCAGGTAGTAAAAACCCCGGAGGGTAAGCGCCTGCGCGAGGAGATAATTTTTCTCGTCGGCGGTTCCCGTCACGTCGCCCACGCGGTCGATGACGGCGTTGGCCCCGACGAGGAAGTTATAGATGGCAGCGTACGTGTCGCTGTAACCGGTCGTGCCACTGATGGCCTGTATCTGGCGCGAGTATTCCGGTTGCCACGTGTAGGCGACCTTGATCGCCTGTATCGTCGCCCCGCCGTAGAAGCCCGTCACCTCGAGGGCGTTCTTGTTAAACCCGGCGCCGCTCACGTCATCCGAGAGGGCGTCGAGCATGAAGTTGATCCCCGCCGCGTCCCCCTCCGGGCGGGGGTAGGCGACCCCCAGCAGCACCTCGTTCAGTTGATCCACGCGGGTGGGCGTGTACTCGGTCTGGGACTTGGGTTCCAGAAACTCGCTGCACGCGCCCAACGAGAGGAGGGCGAGCGCGCATACTATATTGTGTAACTTTTTCATGATGTCGCGTGATTAAAATCCGATGTTAATACCCACGTTAAAGGAGCGCGGCTCCACGTACTTCCCGCCGAGTGCGGGGTCTTTCCCGTCCCACTTCTTGTCGACCAGCATGAACAGGTTATTCACCGACGCGTTGAGGGAGAGATTCGTGACGCCGATCTCCTGCAGGAAAGCGGCGCGGCTGTTCCACGTGAGTTGCATCATCTTGCACTTCACGGTAGAGGTCGAGGCGACGCGCGCGTCGGAACGCGCCCACATCTCGTAGCGGTCGCGCGTGTTCGTGCCGTTCTCCGACGGGTCGGCGAGGTAGAGATCGCCGCCGGTGTAGATGCCGGGGATCTCCGCGACGTCGCCGCTCTTCTTCCAGCGCCGCGCGAGTTCCGCGGGCAGGTTATTGGCGGGCGAGGGGATCAGCCCGGCGTAGAACGACTCGTAGGGGTTGGGCAGGAAATCCTTGCCGCCCAGCGAGGCCGAGAAGACCGCTTGCAGCGCCACGTTCTTGTAACCCAAGCGGAAGTTGGCGCCGCCGTTGATCACCGGCACCCGGGTGCCCGCGTGGACGAGGAACTCGGTGTACGGCGTTCCCGCCTCCATGTCGAGGTTGTTGAAGGTCGGGTAGCCGGTATTCTCGTCCAGCCCCGCGAAGGAGTAGGCCCAGAAAGCGCCGTACCCGTACCCCGTCTCGAGGATGCGGGACTCCTGCCCGGAGAGGTAATTGGCGGTCGTGCGCGGTGTGGTATCGAGGTGATCCACGCGGAGTACCTTGTTGCGGTTCCGCGCGACGTTGGCGCCGATGGAGAGTTGCCAATCCTGCCGACGGAGGGCCACCACGTTCAACGTGGCCTCCACGCCGCTATTCCGTATCTCCGTGCCCGTGATGGGGGTGGAGAAGGGGCCGTACTCGGGCGACAGCTCGAGGAACGTGCCGACGTTGGAGATCCGCGAGTAGCCGTCCACGACCAGCGAGAGGCGGTTATCGAACAGCCCGAGGTCGACGCCGAAGTTCCAGATCTTCGTCCTTTCCCACGAGAGGAAGGGGTTGGCGAGCTGCGTGATGCTCGACAGGTAATCGTTGTAGAGGGTCGAGGCGTTGCCTTTCTGGAGGATCATGTCGGGGCTGATGCTGTTGAGCACGTTCCCCTGTATCCCGTAGGAGACGCGCGGGGTCAGTTGCGAGAGCCAGTTATTTTCCAGAAACGACTCGTCGGCCGCGCGCCACGCCACGCCCAGCGAGTAGGTCGGGTCGAAGCGGCGGTTGATATTCTGCCCGAAGCGGTTCGACCAGTCGTTGCGCGCGTTGGCGTTGACGATATACCGGTCTTTAAAGGTATAGCTCCCGATAAAGATGGCCGACGCGTAGTTATTCGTGAAGTTGGTCGATCGCCAGCGCCCGCGATACAGGTTGTCGAAGACGCCGAAATTCCTGGGTACCGAGGCGCCGATGGGCACCAGCTCGGAGAGATTTGTCAGGGGCGAGAGGTGCTCGCCGCGATCCCGGTCAAAGCCCCAGACGGTGTTCACCTTCGAGTTGCGGTAATTGGAACGCACCTCCCAGCTCGCCTGCGCGACGAGGCGGTGGTCGTCGCCGAAGGTATGGTTAAACTTCAGCGTGTTGCGCACCTCGTACCCGCGGCCGAAGGAGTCCTCCGTCTGCAACTCGCCGCCGAAGGGGAGGAGGGCGGCCTTGTAATAGGCACCGCCGGGTTCCACCGACCCGACGCTATACCCGCGGTACTCCCGGGCCACGTACTCCGTCGGCGCGTCGGCCCAGATCTCGCCCTTGCGGCTCTCGAGGCGGGTGCCGGCGGCCAGCTCGTAGGCGAGGAAGGGGGTGATCTCCCACTTGAAGTTGACGTTCGCGTTGACGCTGGGGGCGGTGAAGCGGGAGCCGGAGTTATCCCGCTCGTTCAGGATGTTGAAGTCAAGCCCGGTCGCCACCGTGTTCGCGTTGTACGCGTAGGAGTCGGCGACCTTGTAGAAAAGGCGCGACCCGTCGGGGTTATACGCGGGGATGGCGCGGCTCGTGGTGATGGCGTACGCCAGCGGGTTGACGTTGGCGGCGAAGCCGGTGGTGGTGGTCAGGCCGCCGGTGATGGCGATGTCCAGCCGGACGCGGGGCGAGAGCGTCATGTTCGAGGCGAGGCGCGTGGTGATCCGCTCGGAGTCGTTCCCTCGCTCGACTCCCTCGCTCCTGTCGTAGGAGGCGGAGAAGGAGTAGGTGGAGCGCGTCGTCCCGCCGTTGATGCTGATATTATAGCGTTGCCCGACGGCGTGGCGCGCGAGGAGATCCAGCCAGTCGGTATTCACCGTCTCGAGGCGCTCGTACTGCGCGGCGAACTCCTGCTCGCTGATCAGCCCCTCGCCGAGGAGGCGCGTCAGCCCCTCGTACGTGTGCGGCTGGGCCAGGGGTATGCGCTGGTAAAAGGCGCCGGCCTCGAAGGCGTCGCGGCTAAACTTGATCCTCTCCTGCGAATTCATCAGGGAGTAATCCTTGTAGGTGGGGCGCACGCGGACGTTCCAGTTCGCGGAGGCGTTGATGGAGAGGCGCTCGCTGCTCCCCTTCTTGGTCGTGATGACGATGACGCCGTTCGAGGCGCGCGAGCCGTAGATGGCGGTGGCCGTGGCGTCCTTCAGCACGGTGATCGTTTCGATATCGTTGGGGTTAAGCCACGAGATTTGACTGCCGAGGTACTGGGCGAGGTCGTTGTCGCTGGAAGATCCCCACATGCCGGACATGGCGTTGACCTCCATCACCTCGCCCTGCACGATGCCGTCGACAACCCACAGGGGCTGCGTGTTGCCCAGCAGCGTCGAGCGCCCGCGGATGGTGACCGAGGGGGCGGAACCGGCGCGCAGGGAGGTGGTCGTGACGGTCATCCCGGCGATGCGCCCCTCGAGCATCTGGTCGACGGAGCTGTAGGCGGGCTGCATGACCGCGTCGATGGGCAACTGCGTGAAGGAGCCGACCATGTCGCGGCGATTCACGCTGGCGATGCCGAGGACGACCACCTCGTCGATCTCCCGCGCTTCCTCCTCCATCACGACGTTGATGACCGTCTCCCCCGTCCACGTGATCTCTTTTGCCTTCATCCCGATGAAGGAGAATTGCAACACGACGACGTCGCCGAGCGGCACGGGCAGCGCGAAGTGGCCGTTCGGCTCGCTGGCGATGCCGATGCCGGTGCCCTTCACGCGGATCGTCACGCCGGGCAGCGGTTCCCCGCTGGCGTCCTTCACGGTGCCGCTGACGAGCTTGCCCGGTCGTTCCTGCGGGACGTCCGGCCGGAGGTCAAGGAGCACGATAAAGTGATCGTTCACGGTGAAGCGAACGCGATACCCCTTGAAGACGGCCTTCAAGGTCTCCTCGATGGAGGCTTCCGCGACGGCGACGTCCACCCGCCGCGTCGTGTTGAAAAGCGCGTTGTTGTAGAAGAAGTCGAGGCCGGTCGCCCGCGTGATCTCGTCGAAGACCTCTTGCACGGTCGCGTTTTCCATGTTCAGGCTGATGCTGTACTCCTGCGAGTAGGTGGTCGCGGAGATCGGCACGAGGCCCAACAAACACAATAATCCTGTCAGTCGCATGATGCGGAACGTTTTTTTGGGCCACCGCGGGCCCGTGTCATGAATTTTTTCCATACATTTGTTTTGCTTTAAATCATCTTGCCCGACGTTTGGCAATGTAGAGGCAAGAATCGTGGTTTAATGTTTCTATTTTAAGTGAGGCCGGGAGGGCGTTTCGTCCCTTCCGGTTTTGCGTTTCTATCAATCACCAATCGCTTTCCCTCCACGCGGAAGCGGGCCTCGCTGGTGGCCTCGATCAGGCGGATCAGCTCCTCCACGGGGCTGTACCTGACGATCCCGCCCGTGAAGCGGATCGCCTTCAGGCGCTCGTCCGCGAAGGAGATGTCCACGTCGTACCAGCGGGAGAGTTGCCGCGCGATCTCCTCCAGCTCCGTGTCCTTGAAGAGGAATTTCCCCTTCATCCAGGAGGTGTACTGCCCCGCGTCCACCGGCCGTTTCTCCCACGCCCCGCCGGAGCGGTAGGCTTGCTCGCCGGGGAGCAGCTCGATGACCGGCTGTCCCGGGACGCGCACCTCCACCCGGCCTTCCACCAGCGTCGCGTGGCCCGCGGCGTTGTCCGGGTAGGCGGCCACGTTAAAGCGCGTGCCCAGCACCTTGACCTCCGCCCGCCCGGTCTCCACGATAAAGGGGCGCGCCGTGTCGCGCGTCACGTCGAAGAAGGCCTCGCCCTCGAGCCGCACCCTCCGCTCGTCCCCCGCGAAGCGTCGCGGGAAAGAGAGCCGGGAGGAGGCGTTCAGCGTCACGCTCGTGCCGTCGGGGAGCGTCAGCCGGAACTCCCCGCCCCGCGGCACGATCAACTCGTCGATCCTCGCCTCTTCCGCCTCCGGGGCATCGTCGGCCACGGAGTACGTCAGGACGTGATGCTCGTTGGCGGCCACGGTCACCCCGTCCAGCGAGGAGAGCAACGTGTCGCCGCGCAGCTCTCCCAGCGCGAACTCCCCGCCCTCCTCCTGTCGCAGGAGGGCGCGCGCGTAACCGGGCGCGGCCACGCTCTCGAACGAGCGGGGGGCGACGGCCTCGCCCGCCTGCCGGGAAGCGTGGTACCACCAGCCTCCCCCCGCCAGCAACAGGAGGACGGCGGCGGCGGCGCACGGGACGAGGGGTCGCCACGCGGGCTGCCGCCGTCGTCCGCGTTTTACCGCGAGCAACGCCTGCTCGACGTCCGGCCCGGCGGCGGGGTATAGCGCCCGCGCCTGAAAGTGAATCTCCCGCGTCCGGTCGAAGAGGCGTTGGTTTTCTCCCGCCGCGTCCAGCCATTGCTGCAACGCGCGTTGCTCCTCGTCGTTTAACTCGCCGTTTAATGCCCCGGCGATAAGCTCGTAAATGTCATCTTCAAACATCGTCGTATCACGTTTTTTATAATTACACGAAAGCGGGGGAAAAGGGTGAAGCGCCGGGGTAATTTATTTGTAACATATTCGCCTGACTTGCCCGCCGGGACAAAGACGATATGCCATGCGAACGAAAATCCTGTAGGGGCAGACCCAGTCGTGGTCGGAAGATTGTTTCCCCATAAGCGCTACGCACTTTTTGCAGATTGTAAACGCTATGCACTTCTTGTAAATCTTCCGACTTCGGGCGTATGCAACACGCCCCTACGGCATGGTTAGACCGCATTGCCGTAGGGGCGTATTGCATACGCCCACCGCCGGGCGGAGGATCCAGCCCGATGCCGTCAACCCCGCGAAATGAAAGGCGCCGGGCATTGCCCGGCGCCTCGTAATTCATAATTCCCTTAGTACTCCCACTTGCCCTTCGCGAGCATGGAGACGATTTTCCCCTCCATCTCGAGCGGGGTTTCGAGCATTTCCTTGGTGGCGAGGTTGATGGCGTAGATGTAGCTCTTGGTCCCGTCGTGGGTCGCGATGAAGAGGCGGCGGGGGGTGAACTTGTCCGCGATCATGGCCGTGACGTTGCCGCGGGGGGCGGTGAACCAGTCGAGGGGGGCGGTGCCCTTCT
The DNA here is from genome assembly GCA_031266545.1 of Odoribacteraceae bacterium. Classification (GTDB taxonomy): domain Bacteria; phylum Bacteroidota; class Bacteroidia; order Bacteroidales; family Marinifilaceae; genus JAIRKS01. Next base: position 6,392 of record JAISAV010000146.1, read on the forward strand.
CGTGCAGGCGGCGGACGGTGTTGCCGTTCGCGAGGTACCAGTATTCCGCGTCGTAGAGGCAGACGGTGTTCGCATCGACGATGTCGGAGATCTCGGAGAAGCGGTCGAGGGTCGTCGTGATGGTCATTACCCACGTGGTGAGGTCGAAGTTGTCGACGATCTTCAGGCCGTAGAGGTAGGCCTTGCGCTCGGCGGCGTTGTGGAGGATGGCGCGGAGGGCGGTGAGGTCGGTGGCGCCGAGATGGCCGCCGGCGAGGAAGCGCTGTCCGGTGGTGGAGAGGTTTCCCTGGACGGCGATGGGCGTCATCTTGTCGTACAGGAGCATGTCGTTCCCGGGTTCGAGAAGGACGAATTCCTGGGCCTTGTTGTCGTAGCTTACCCACGCGTACGAGTCGAGCTGGCCGTTGGTGTCAATCCAGTCGGCGAACACGCGCTCGCCGGGGACGGGGTGGTAGAGGCTCTTGTTGTTCATGAAATTATAGGAGTAAAGCTTGCCGCCTCCCGCGATCATTCCCCCCATGTAGATGGCGCCGTAGGCCGGGGTAAAGGCGCCGTCGTGTTCCCCGCGGATGCTCTCTTTCGAGTGGCGCTGGAGGAGGGTCAGCGTGGCGGGGTTGAGCAGGGTGAAGGGGTATTGTCCCTCGCCGCAGATGACGCCGAGTTGCGCGGGCGATCCCTCGTGGAAGACTTGTCGGGGTTTTTTGCCGAGCGACCCGAACGCGGGGTTGACACTCTCGAAGAGGTCATGCATGAGCGGCGCGGCGGGTTTGTTCCTGCCCTGAAAGGATAGCGCGGCGGTCGAATCCGCCCGCTCGCTCAGGATAAAGAGGCCGCTGGTGAAGGGGGTGGTGACGGCCACCCGGAAGTTTTTGTAGTACCTGAGGCCGGTCGCCTTGTCGGTCACGCGCAGGCTGGCGATGTAGGTGCTGTTGTCGGCGTTGGGGGCCTCGTGGATTTCCACGCGGAGGGTGGGATCGGTGGAGACGATCTTGTTGTTGATTTTCCACTCGTGCTCGAGGCCCGCTTTCCCCGTCGCGACGAGGGTGGGGGCGAGGACCAGCGTGTCGAATTGCTGGACGCGGAAGAGGGTGTCGGTCGCGATGCCGAGGATCTCGATCGCGGGAGGCTCCGCGTAGTGGTAGTTCCCGTTGTCCTTGACGCATCCCGCCGCGAGGGGCAGGAGGAGGAGGAGGTAGTTTATGATTGTTTTCATGTTTTTCTCGTTTGATGTTTTGTTTTAGCTGGGATAGGGGATGATGATCCTGACGGTGGGGCGGTCGAGGTAGTAGGTCTCGTGCGCCTCGAAGTAGGTCTTGAGGTCGATGATGGCGGTGAGCACCTGCGGCGCGCCCCACCAGTTAGGCTGGGTGTAGGCGGAGAGGTCGCCCTTGCCGCCCCAGATACCCATCCACGCCTTGTAGATTTGCGGGTCGTAGGCGCCGCCGAATTTGCCGTTCCACTTGTCCCACCAGGAGGGTTTCTCGAGGACGTCGGAGACTTGCACCGCGACGTGCATCCGCTCGCGCACGCCGCCGGGGAGGTCGCCGCCGGGGAGGATGGTGATGCCGATCTTCTTGGCCGCCCGTTGCATGTCTGGGGTGCGGGAGAAGGTGACGCGCAGGGAGTCGCGCGTCTTTCCGGCGCGGATGGTTTGCACGGGGTTGACGGCGTCGTAGTGGAGGCCCTCGCGCGCGTCGCCGTGGTTGGTGATCTGGACGCGGTACGTCCTGTCGGTCGACGCGGCGAAGCCGACGATCTCGACGGGGATGCAGATCTCGCGCCGCGTGGCGGTGAAGTCGAAGGCGAAGGAGTAGACGATGGTGTCGGCCCGCGTGATGAGCGTGGTGTCGCCCGCGGGCATCCTGAAGTAGACGCCGTCGGGGGCGTGGAACATCTCCCGCGATGCCTCGGAGCAGGAGGCGAGGGCGAGCAACGCCCCTGCGATATAATAAAGGTGTCGTTTCATGACGCGTGTTTTTTAGTTGTTACCGTATTCTATTTCTTCCGTCGGGACGGGCAGCTCGAAGATCGCCCGGGAGAAGGGGATCGTGCTCTGCCGGATGATGATCGGGCGCGCGAGGCGCTTGTAGGTGTAGAAGAGCTTGCCCTCGCCCCAGAATTCCTTGAGCTGCTCGAGCACGATTTGCTCCAGCAGCGCCTCCCGCGAGAGGGTCGCCGGCAGGGGGCTGGTGGAGAGGTTGCGGGCGTCGCGGACGGTTTGCAGCAGTCGCCGCGCCTCCGCGAGGTCGGTGTCGAGGAGGGCCTCCGCGGCGATGTAGTAAAGCTCGGTGAGGCGGATCATGCTGATCACGGGTTTCCACTTCGTGACGTCGGTGGTGCCGTCCATGACGCGGATGTACTTGGAGAGGTAGTCTATCGCCGGCGTCGTGCCGGTGCGTCCCCACCAGTGGTTGAGGCGGGCGTCGTCGGGGATGCCGTGCCCCGCGGCGTAGACGTAGGAGCGGAAGGCGGCGTCGAGCGGGTAGCCGATGCCGAAGTAGGAGGCGCTGCCCAGCTTGTCGCCGATCTTGGCGTCGTGGATGGCCCACACGAGTTCGGGCTGGTACATGTAGTCCTGCGCGTTGCTCTTGGCGTTGCCGGGCTGGAAGATGGTGGTCGCGGCGATGACTTCCCGCGCGCGTTCCAGGGCGGCGGTCTTGTTGCCGGCCAGCAGGTGGAGGCGCGCCAGCGTGGCGGTCGCGGCGTAGTAGTTCATCCGGATGCCGCGGTAGGCGTAGGCGTACGCCTTGGCCTCGCGGGTATCGTCGACGAGGATGCCGTTCTCCCGCCCGAATCGCTTGACGGGGTCATCTTGCAGGAGGCGACGGGCGTCCGTGAGGTCGGTCTCGATCCTCGCGAGGACTTCCCGCGCGGGCATCCGGCGGATGATGTTGTTCGAGAACTCGTCCCGGTAGGGGATCGAGGGGCTGTCCAGCCCGTCCGGCAGCACGGGGCCGAAGAGGCGCAGGAGGTCGAGGTGGAGGTAGGCGCGCAAGCCCTTCGCCTCGCCGACGATCAGGTTGTAGCGCGGGAGGCTCTTCTCGTCGTACTTCTTGGCGTGCTCGAGCAGGAGGTTGAGGTTGGCGATGATCTCGTACATCTTGTTCCACGTGGCCGACAGGCGCTTGACGACGGCGGCGTCCGCGTAGTTGAAGTCGTGGAACTCGCTCCGCTTGTTCCAGTAGCGCGCGATCTCGTCGGGGAAACCGGCGGTGAGTTCCAGCCCGTAGGCGGCGGTGGACGCGAGCTGGCTGTAGCTGCCGGCCAGCGACTCCTGAAAACCTCGCTCGTCGGCGAACATCTTGTCCTCGCCCACTTGCCCGAGCGGCGTGACGTCTAACCAGCCGTTGCAGGAAGCAAGGGCAAGCGCCAGCAGGATATAATAGGTTATTTTCATGACTTAGAAATTAAGGTTAAGTGAAAAGGTGAATTGTCGCGCGAAGGGGTAATCGATGCCCCGCTCGCGCTTCACCGTCGAGAGGTAGAAGAGGTTGGCGGCGTTTAATCCCACGCGCGCGCTGGAGATCCCGTACCGTCGCAGGAGTTCCGGGTTGACGCGGTAGCCGAGGGAGATGTTGCCCAGCTCGAGGTAGTTGTTGTCCTGCACGAAGCGGCTCGAGGCCATCGAGAGGGAGCGGTCGGCGATGTTCTTGTAGAAGGAGTAATCGCCCGGCTTCCGCCAGCGCTCGTTCAGGACGCGCTTGTCGGCGTTGACGTACGGGGAGGATCCCTCGACGCGCTCGGAGAGGGTGTAGTTGTAGAGTTGTCCCCCGAAGCCGTAGCGCAGGATCGCGTTCAGCGAGAATTGCTTCACGATAAGGTTGGTGGCGATGTTTCCCTCCAGTTTCGGCTTGGAGTCGCCGGCGACGATCTTGTCGCGGTAGTCCCACGTCTCCGTGACGGCGCCCGCGCGGGTGAGGAAAAGCTCCTTGCCGCTGGCGGGATTGATGCCGAGGGAGCGGACGGCCTTGATGGCCGACAGCGACTCCCCCGCCTCGTACATGGCGACGGGCCGCGCCAGCGTGGCGGCGGAGGCGCCGACGTGCGCCGCGGTGTTGAGGGCGGCGAGCGCGTTGCTGATCTTCTCCACGCGATTCCTGTTGTGGGTGCCGCTGACGTTGACCGCCCAGTCCAGGTCCCGGTCGCGGATGATGACGACGCCGAGGTCGAACTCGTAGCCCCGGTTGCTCTGCTCCCCGAAGTTCTCCGTGTAGCTCTTGAAGCCGAGGGAGGGGGGCACGCTGACGGGCAGCAGCAGGCCGTCGGTGATCTCGTTGTAGTACTCGAGGCGGAGGGTGAGGCGCCGCTCGAGGATCTCGACGTCCACGCCGATGTTCCGCTTGAGGCTCTGCTGCCACTCCAGGCGCTTGTTCCCGTACCCGAGGAAGAAGGCCCCGGGGGTCTGGTAGTAGGAGTTCGCGGCGCTATACTGCAACATGGTCTTGGCGACGTAGGGGTCGAACTGCTGGTTGCCAGTGACGCCGATGGAGGCGCGCAGGGTCAGGCGATCGAACTTGCTGTCGCGCGGGAAGAACTTCTCGTTGTTGATGTTCCAGCCGATACCCGCCGACCAGAGGGGGGCGAAGCGACGGTCTTTCCCGTATTTCGAGGAGCCGTCGAGGCGCCCAGAGAGGTCGACGAAGTAGCGGTTCGCGTAGGAATAGTTGATATTCCCCAGTATCCCGACCAGTCGATCCTTTCCCTCCACGCCGTTGGGACGTCCCCCCTCGGGGTAGGCCATCGCGAAGCCGATCTCGTTGAAACGCTCGTCGAGGAATCCCACGCCGGCGAGCGAGCGGGAACGACTCCGGTTCTCGCTAACGTTCAGCCCGACGCCGCTATACAGCAGGTGCTTGTTGATCTCCATCGAGTAGGAGAGGGTGCTGTTCACGTTGTACGAGAAGGTGCTGCCGCTCGTGACGGTGTAACGGCCCCTCTTGAGCGGGTCGGTCTCGGCGCGGAAGCCGGTGTGATCCGGGGAGACGTACTTGTCCCCCTCCTCGGTCGTCTGGGTCAGGGCGATGGCCCCCTTGTAGCGGAGCTTCGGCAGGATGAAATAGTCCACGCTCAAGTTATCGCTGATCGTCACGATCCGGTTGCCGTCCTTGTAGGGGAGACTGGCGTTGTAGAGCGGGTTGGCGTATTGCTCCTCGGTCGATTCCCTGCTGTAGTGCGCGGGGTAAGACTTGACCAGTTTTCCCGCCTCGTCGCGCACGGGGTTGTAGGGATTGGCCCGGGCGTAGGTCGAGAAGGAGCCGTAGGGCGAGTTCTGCACGTTGGTCTGCCCGTAGGAGAAGCTGTTGCGGATAGTGGCCTTGCCCGCCACCCGGTAGGTGAAATCGAAGGTGAGGCCGAGATTCTCGCGGAACGACTGCTTGATGACCCCGGCGTTCTTGGCGTAGTTGCCGCCCAGCCCGTAGGTCACGGCGTCCGTCCCTCCCTCGATGTAGAGGGCGTGGGAGTGCGAGAGGGCGGAACGCGTCGGCTGTGCCAGCCAGTCGGTGTTGACCCCCTTGGCGAGGTTTCTCTTGTAGTACTCGAGCTGCTGGTCGAGGCCATGCTGCGTGGTGGGATCGGCGCTCGTGAAGAGGCCGGCGGCAAGCTCGTAGTCCAGCTTCTCGCGCGCGTTCAGCAGGTTGTACCCCGACAGGTCGGCGGCGGAGAGGCTGGTGCGGTTCGTGTAGGAGACGGCGAACTTCCCGCCCGCCGGGCGCCTCGTCTCGATCACCACGACGCCGTTCGCCGCCCGCGAGCCGTAGTGGATGGTGGCGGAGGCGTCTTTCAGGATGCTCAGGCTCTCGATCCGGTCGAGATCCATGTCGAAGACCTGTTGCAACGTGACCTCGTGGCCGTCCACGATGAAGGTGGGGATGTTGCTGTTGCCCATGAAGCTGCTCTCCCCCCGGACGAAGAAATCGGGGAGGCGGTTGGGATCGGATCCCCGGTCGTTATCCTCCCGTATCTTGAACGACGGGTCGATCAACTGGAGGGCGGAGAGCAGGCTCGCGTTCCCGAACTTGCGCAGTTCCTCCCGCTTCACGGTGTTGAAGGCGCCGGTGAAGGTGTTTTTCGAGCGCTCGAAGTAGCCGGTGACCACCACCTCGTCGATGAGCATCGTCTCCTCTTCCAGCTTGACGTTGATGCTGGTTCGCGCGCCGATCGCGACCTCTCGCGGGATCATGCCGACGAACGAGAAGACCAGTATCGCCCCCTCGTCGTCCGGCACGTTGAGGTGGTAGTGCCCGTCGCCGCCGGTGGTCGCGCCCGTCATCGTGCCCTTGAGCCTGACGGTGACCCCCGGTAGCGGCTCTCCCCGCGTGTCGGTGACGGCACCGGTGATGGCGCGCGTCTTCTGCTGGTCGCGTGGCGCGGCGTCCTTGCGGATGATGATCGCGTGGTTGTTCACGGTGTAAGTCAATCCCGTGCCCTGCAGGCAGGTGGAGAGGATCTCGTTCAGCGTTTTCTCCCGCGCGATGACGTCCCGCGGCTTGACGGCGACGAGGTCCGCGTCGCTGTACGCGAAGTCGTAATCCGAGAGACGCTTGATTTCGTTGATAATCTCCTTGAGCGAGGCATTTTTCAGGTTCAGGGTAAATCGCTCTTCCTGCTGCGCGACGGCGGGTAGCGGCCATGCCAGTACCTGCGTCCAGAAGGCGAGGAGAAGAATTCCTCGCCCCCATTCAAAAAGTCGTTTTTTCTTCATACATTTGTTTTGTGATAATTAGACATATTCTGCCCGCTGGAACGGGTGGTATCGTGTCGAGGCTGTCCGGGGGATCAAGACCCGGGCGGCCTTTTTTTTCGCGCGAGACCCGCGGGTGTTTCATAAGATGATCACGGTGTTACCGTGGTATTCAAAGCGAATGTTACGCGTCTCCTCCAAGAGTGACAGCACCTCGTCGACGCTCCCGTGCTTCTTGACGTTGAGCGAGAAGGGGAGCTGCCGCGCCTCCTCCCGCCGGAAGATGACGTCGAACGAGTACCAGCGACTCATGTCCCTCAGGATATATTCCAGCGGGGCGTTGTCGTAGATGAAGTGTCCCTCCTTCCACCCGAGGAAGGCGGAGGGGTTCGCGGGGAACTTCTCCATGACGGCGGTATTCCTGTCGTACGAGGCCCGCGTGTTCGGGTCGAGCAACAGGGAGCGGTCGCCGACGTGTAGCTTGATCTTCCCGCGCTCCAGCACGGTTTGGATGACCGGCTCGTCGTCGTACGCGCGCACGCCGAAAGCCGTGCCGAGCACCTCCACCCGCGCTGGCCCCGCGTGCACCGTGAACGGCCACCGCTCGTCACCCTGCACGTCGAAGTAGGCCTCGCCCTTCAGGTAGACGTCGCGCCGCTCGCCGGGGAAGGTGGCGGGGTAGGTCAACTCGGATCCCGCGTTGAGGTGGACGGTGGTGTTGTCCGACAGCACCAGCACGTATTCCCCGCCGCAGGGCACGCGCAGGACGTGATGCTCGACCGCCTCGACCGCCCGCTGCCGGTAGGATAGCGAGGCCTCACCCGCCTGCAACCCGGGGTGGACGTCAACGAGGGCGTCGAGCGCCTCCTTGTCCGCGAGGTTGACCCGCGAGCCGTCCGGGAGGAGCAACGTGGGGAGGAGATCCGACCCCGCGTCCGCGAGCACGGGCCGGGCAACCGGGAGGGTGGCAAGGTGGTAGGCGATCCCGCCCGCCGCGAGCAGCAGCGCGATGGTGGCCGCGCCGGCGATTTTCCAGCGCGTCCGCGCCAGTTTTCTCTTGGTGATGTTCCGGCGGAGTTTTTGCCACGTCTCTTCTTGTTCCTGTTCCGGGTAGATAAAGCGTTTGATGCCCTCCTCCGCGTTTTTCATGGAGGTAACACGCTGGAACAGTTCCTCGTTTCGGACGGAATGCTCGCGCCATCGTTTCAGTCGTGCTTGCCGCGTCTCGTCCAGTTCCCCTTGCAGGTACCGGGCGATCAGTTCGTGGATGGACTCTTGTTCGATCATGCCATTTTTGTTTTTTCTTACCCTAAAACACGCTGCCTGTCATTTGGTGTAATGACAGGCGCCCGTTTTTTTTACCGACCCGCGCTTGGCATGAGGGAAGCGGACGTCGGCGCAAAAAAAAAGAGGGGCGAACCCCTCTTTGATCATATCATGTTGTCGATGGCTTTCAGCTTTTCCTGCATCAAGGAGAGCTTGTGGCGCGCCTCCTCGATCTTGGCGGAGAACTCCTTGATGAGTCCTTCCGCGGTGCTCGACTTGGAGAAGAAGCCGATGTTGTTCTCCCAGACGTGCAGGTCGGCCTCGGTTTGCTTGATTTTGGCGACTAACTTGTCTCGCTCTTGCACGATCTTGATGTCTTTCGTCTCGCTCTTGGTCTCGAACGTGCCTATCTTGGACTTGAAGCGCTCGAGATCCCGGTCAAACTCGGTGATGTCCAGCCGGTCAAAAATGGCGTTGATCAAGCCGCGGAACTCCGCCTGTATGGCGTCCTTCTCCCTGATGGGGACGAAGCCGATTTCCGTCCACCGGGACTGGAAGCTCTTCAACGCCTTGATGTTTTCGGCGTTATTGCCGGAGATCACGAAACCGCGCACCTCGTCGAGCAAGGCTTTTTTCAACGCGAGGTTATGAACTTGGTCGGTGCCGGCCTCCTTCGATTGGGCGGTCTTGTTGTCGAAAAAGAAATCGCAGGCCGTCCGGAAGCGCGTCCATACCTTGTTGGAGTGCTTTTTGGGGACGGGGCCGATCTTTTTCCATTCCCGCTGGTAGGAGATGATCTTGTCGGTGGTGGGGCGCCAGTCCGTGCTGTGTTGCACGGCCTCCACCTTCTCGCAAAGCTCGAGTTTCAGCGCGAGGTTGCCCTCTTGCTCCTCTTGTTGCTTCTGGTAGAAGTCGCGCTTGGCGCGGAAGAAGCGGTCGCAGGCGGTTCGGAATTGCTTGTAGAGTTTCTTGCGATCCCTCTGGGAGATCGAGCCGGAAAGTTTCCATTCGTCTTGCAACTCGATCACTTGCTTGGTGAACTTGTTCCATTCGGACGAGTTGAGGGGAGTCGACGCGGCCAACGCCTCCGCCCGCGTGCAGATATCTTGCTTGATCTTCAAGTTGGTCTCGCGCTCCTCTTTCAACGAGTCGAAGAAGCGGTGGTAGGCCTCGTTGACCTTGGCGGTAGCCTCCTTGAAGCGCTCCCAGATCGTCTCTTTCTGCTCGTTGGGTACCGGGCCGATCTCCTTCCACTGGGCGTGCAACTGTTGTAGTTGCCGGAACGCGTAGCCGATGTTGTTATCCTCGACCAACTTCTCGGCCTGCTCGCATAAGACGACCTTGCGGTCAAGGTTTTTCTTCAGGTCAAGATCGCGCAATTCCCGGTTGATCTTGATGTAGTTGTAGAAATTCTCCACGTGCAGGTGATAGGTCTCCTGCAGGTCGCCGAAGTTGGCCTGCGGAACCATGCCGGTGTTTCTCCAGCGTTCTTGCAGGGCGCGGAACTCTTGGAAAGTTTTGTTCAACGACTCCTCTTTCTGCACGAGTTCCTTTAACTCTTCAATGATTTGGAGCTTGGTCTTGAGGTTTTCCTCTTTTTCCTCGTCCGCTTTTTTGTAGTAGCTGATTCTCCTTTCCCGGTAGAGGCGGTAGATGCTGTAGAAACGCTCCTTGGTGTCGTCCGGGAAGTTGAGCTGGTTCGCTTGGTTATCGGACGCGCCGAGCGCTTGCTCCCGTTCTTTTTGGAGTTGCGCGTCGAATATTTGCGGTAGCGTGTCGAGCACTTTCAGGTGGTTCACGGGGTAATTCTCGATCAACGTCTTCATGTGCGAGATGATCTCCCCGGTGGTAAAGCGGGTGAAATCCCACGTGGGAGGGGCCTTTGAAGGGACGTTCTCTTCCACGGGGTCTTCCGGCGCGACAGGTTCTTCTTCTTCTATTTTTTCTTCTTCTGCCACTTCTTCCAGCGCGACAGGCTCTTCTTCTTCTATTTCTTCTTCCGGCGCGACAGGCTCCTCTTCTGCCTCCCCCGTTGATTCAACGGGAGGTTCTTCCGCGGGATCTTCCACCTCCGCGAGGGTCTCCGTCACTTGTTCCGGTTCTTCATTTCCAGCGTCTTCGATGACCGACGTTTCCGTCGTGGCCTCTTCCGCGGGTGGTATTTCGATCGTGCAGGCGTCAGCCGCGGGCGTTTCCGTCACATCGCCCTCGTCCTCCCCGGTTGGCGACTCCTCGACCGGTTCCGGCTCGATGGCCGGTTCCTCGCCGGGCTGGTCTTCTCCCGCTTGTTCGAATAACGTTTCCCCGTCGTGGATATCATTTTCCGCGGGCGTGGTTATGTCATTTTCCTGTGCTGAAACCCCGGTCGTTGTTTCATCGTTTGAGGTTTCCGAAGAAATGGGAGTATTGCTTTCCGGTTCTTCAACTGGTGTTAAAATCTCGTTGTCCATGGCAGCCTGATATGTTTTAATCTTTTGACCAACGAAAGTAGACAATAATTATGAGATGGGCAATGAATCCCGGTCTATTTTACATGGTGAATTTTGAAAAAACAGTAAATTATTGGAAATTAATACATAATACGGGGAAGAAAACGCGACGCGAAAAACATTTTGTCGTTTTCCGGCCGCGATTAGCGATTTATCCGTTACCTTTGAGACCTAAATCAAGCGATAGACGTGATGTTTTCTTATCTTTTATACGCTTTTTTGTGGGCATTTAGCTTTTTACCGTTCTGGTTATTGTACTTGTGCTCGGATATAGGTTACTTTTTCGCGTATCACCTGTTTCGTTACCGGCGCGGGGAGGTGCGCGCCAACTTGCGTCACGCGTTCCCGGAAAAAGGCGAGCGGGAGATCAGGCGGGTCGAGCGAAAATTTTACCACCACCTGCTGGACGTGTCCGTGGAGTTCTACAAGTTGTGGCACGCGCCGACGCGCGTCTTGCGGGCGCGTTGCGTGTTCACGAACCCGGAAGTCGCGACGCGTTACCTCGCCGCGGGAAGGTCTGTCATCGCGGTGATGGGGCATTACGCGAACTGGGAGTGGCTCTCCCTGTACGGGTTGCACGTTGATTTCCCCTTCGTGGCGCTGTACAAGCCGTTGCACGACCGGGTGATGGATCGCTTGTCGCGGCGCCTCCGCTCGCGTCCCGGGACGGTGCTGGTGCCGAAGAACGACGTGGCGCGCGCGGTGCTCCGCTACAGGGGCGAGGGGCGGGCGTTTCTCCTGGCCCTCGTCGCCGACCAGGCGCCGAAGGAGTCAAGTCTTAACTTCTGGACGACCTTCCTGAACCAGGAAACCTCCGTCTTCAAGGGGACGGAAAGGATCGCCGTCAAGTACGACATGCCGGTGCTCTTCCTCGAGATGCGCAAGACGCGGCGCGGCCATTACGAGGCGGAGTTTCACCTCGTGAGCGACCGGCCGGGATCCCTCCCGCCGGGGGAGCTGACCCGGGCGCACACGCGCGTGCTGGAGGCGGCGATTCGCGAGCGCCCGGAATACTGGCTCTGGTCACACCGGCGCTGGAAGTACAAGCGACCGCCCGGCGCGCCGTTACATTAAACATGTCGTCATGATCACGTGTGCAGTCATCGTGCTAAACTGGAACGGGGAGCATCTCCTGCGGGAGTTCTTGCCCTCCGTCGCGCGCCATACCCCTCCCGGGCTGGGGCGGGTGATCGTCGCGGATAATCACTCGACGGACGATTCCGTGGGCCTCCTCGAGCGGGAGTTTCCCGGCGTGGGGCGGCTGGTGTTTGACCGCAATCACGGTTTCGCCGGGGGGTATAACCGGGCCATCGGGCAGGTGGAGTCGAAGTACGCGGTACTGCTTAACAGCGACGTGGAGGTGACCGAGGGGTGGCTGGAGCCGCTGGTGGCGCTCCTCGAGCGCGAGGGGCGGGTGGCGGCGGTGCAGCCCAAGATTCGTTCCTACCGCGAGCGGGAGAAGTTCGAGTACGCGGGCGCCTGCGGGGGTTTTATCGACCGGCTGGGTTTTCCCTTCTGCCGCGGGCGGGTGCTGGACGTCGTCGAGAGGGACGAGGGGCAGTACGATTCCGCGATGGAGGTCTTCTGGGCCACGGGGGCCGCGTTGTGCGTCCGTCGCGAGGCTTACCTCGCGGCCGGGGGACTCGACGAGACGTTTTTCGCCCACATGGAGGAGATCGACCTCTGCTGGCGGCTGCATAACCGCGGTTATACCGTCATGGTGGAACCCGCGTCCACGGTCTTTCACCTGGGCGGGGGATCGTTGCCGGCGAATCACCCGCGCAAGTTGTTCCTCAATTACCGGAATAACTTGCTGATGCTTTACAAGAACCTGCCCGCGGCGGGGCGTCGTCGCCTCTTCCTGTCGCGTTTCATGATGGACATGGCGGCCGCTTGCGTTTTCTCGTTAAAGGGGGAGTGGGCGAACGCCCGCTCGGTCGTCCGGGCGTACGCCGCTTACCGCGCCGCGCGGGCGGGTCGCGACCCGGCGGCCGGGCGCGGGAATCCCCCGGGCGTCTACCGGCGGGCTATCGTCTGGGACTATTTCGCGCGCGGCAGGAGGGTGTTCTCGAAATTAGGCGCGTTCGATAAACCTTCGCGCTAAAAAATTGTCATAGTGTAGAAATTCAACTCGCCCCGCGATATGATGGAAGATGATCAAGATATAATCCGGTTGCTCCGCCCGGGCAAGGACGGGCAAAAGGCGTTCCGGCTGCTCGTGTCGAGGTACGGCGAGCGCCTCTACTGGCACGTCCGCAAGATCGTCATCGGCCACGAGGATGCCGACGACGTCCTGCAGAACACGTTTATCCGGGTGTGGCAGGGGCTTGGCGACTTCCGGCACGAGGCGCGGCTCTACACGTGGATGTACCGCGTGGCCACGAACGAGGCGCTCAATTTCCTGCAGGAGAAGCGTCGCAACGTGCACGGTCACTCGGAGGAGATCACCGGCATGTTGGAGGAACGGCTGGAGGGCGATCCCTATTTTTGTGGCGACGACATCCAGCGCGAGTTGCAGAAGGCGATCCTCAAGTTGCCGGAACGCCAGCGGCTGGTTTTTAACATGAAATATTTTGATGACATGAAGTACGAGGAGATCGCCGCCGTGCTGGGCGTGGCCGTGGGAACGTTGAAGGCCACCTACCACGCGGCGGTACAGAAGGTGGGGCAGAGCTTGAAACTTTCGGACACGATAATTATTTAAACGACATGCACGAGATGAATGACAAGTACGAGCAGAAGAATCCCTTCACGGTGCCCGCGGGTTATTTCGACTCGCTGGCGGGCCGGCTGGCGGGCAAGGTGAAGCGGCCTTCCCGCCGCGCGCGGGCGCTCGCCCCTTTCGCGGGGTGGGTGGCCCTGGTGGCGATCACCGTGCTGGTGGCGCGGTGGGGGTTCACGGGAGCGGGCGAGACGCCCGCCGCGGGGCTGGACGCCGATTTCAACCCCACGCGGGAGGAGATCCTCGAGTACCTGGCCCTCGAGACGGATTTGACCCTGTTGTCGAACGCCATAATGGAGTGACGCGATGAAAAAGATAACCGTTTTGGCCGGGATGACGCTTTTCTCCCTCTCCCTTTTCGCGCAGGGGGGAAGGGGCGACGGGCCGCTGAGCGAGGAACGATGGAAGGAGTTCGAGGCGCAAAAGGTGGCCTTCTTCACGCGGGAGATGGAGCTGACCCCCGACGAGGCCGCCCGCTTCTGGCCGCTGTATAACGAGATGCAGGCGAAGATCAGGAAGGCCGCCGCCCCCGCGTGGAGGCCGCCCGGGAAGGACGCTCCCCTCACGGAGCAGCAGGCGCGCGACCGCGTGAAGGCGTTGCTCGACGCGGAGGAGGCCGTGTTGAAGCTCCGCGGGGAGTACTACCGGAGGATCGCCTCCGGGATCTCCGCCCGGAAGCTGTGGCTCATGCTCGACGCCGAGCGCGATTTCCACCGGCAACTGGTTAAACGACTCGGGAAAAACCCGGGCGACGGGCGACCCTAGAAAAAAAGCCGGTAAAATCTTGCGGTAAAAATAAAAAGCACTACTTTTGTCCCCCGGTACGGAGGGATGGGTGAGTGGCTGAAACCAACAGTTTGCTAAACTGTCGTACGGG
>JAISAV010000247.1 GCA_031266545.1 Odoribacteraceae bacterium
CGTAAACCGGCGTTTTCTTCTGATAGCTTTTTGTTCATCAGTTCTTGTTTTTGAATATTTTATACCTGCAAAGATAGCATTTTTAAGGAAGAAACCTTGCCGGTTATTTGCACACCCTATCTTTCAGGGCTTTTTATAGCTTAACCTGACGGCTATGCCACTATGGGGTTGAGGAGGAAGGAAAGACTTCTTCTACCCCGAGCCGCGCTCCGCTTGCACGGGGTTATCGAAATCTGACACCGTACGGCGTCAACCCTTGAGTTGACGACACGGGCCGGGTACCTACTTGCGGATCGTGTAGTGGTAGATGTTCTTTCCCTCGTGGTTGATGAAGAAAAACCGGAAGGATTGGTCGTCCACGGAACAGATCGTGAAGCCGGGGTCGGGGTGGCAGAAGAGCGTGCCCCCGGTGGCCTTGACCGGGCGCGAGAGCGAGCCGGAGGAGTTGACCACGTAGTGCACGCGGGAGGCGGGCGGGCGGATGTGCTGGAAGTTGTGGATATGGCCACAGAAGTAGGCGTCCACCGCGTTTTTTTCCAGGATCGGGGCCAGGCGCGCTTGCATGTCGGCGCGTTCTTCGCTGTCCTTCTTGGTCTCCGCGTAGACCGGGTGGTGGCCGATCACGATTTTCCATTTTTCCGTCGAGTGTACCAGCACGGAGTCGATCCATCGCAACTGCGCGTCGAGGTCTTGCCGGCAGGCGTCGGGGTAGTCGAGCGTGTCGCGCCGGTACTTGTCCATCATCGGCGTCGTGTCGATGAAGAGGAGGCGGCACGCGCCCCCGTCGTCCGCGGCGAGGACGCGCGTGTAGTACCTGGCGGGGGCGTTCCAGCGGCGGCTGACCCGCGCGTAGTCCAGCACCGCCCGCGTGTTGCCCCGGTACTCGTGGTTCCCGCAGATGGCGAGCCAGTCGATCATGAGTTCGGGGTGGTCGTAAATCAACTCGTAGTTGGTCATCCAGAGGGGGTCGCTCGCGCTGGCGACGCCCCCGAAGTGGTGCACGTCGCCGGCGGCGGCGATCATCTCGACGTCCACGTTCGCGGCCACGGCCCCCATGATCCTCGCGACCGGTTTTTGCTGGTGGTAGCCGTTGCGTCCCAGGTCGCTGGCGATGATGAAGTTGACCGCCTCGCCGGAGAGGCCGGGGAGCGCCGCGGGAACGGGTTCCCGCAGGGCGCACGCGGCGGCGAGGCACGCGATGAAGAGTGACAGGATCGATTTCATGCCCGTTTAGTTTTGCCCGAACGCGCCGAAGTGGCCGGCGGGGAGGGGTGATTTATAGGTTGTCCCGTTCACCGTGATGCCGTTGGCGCTGAAGTACGGGGTGAATCCCGTTCTCGTCTTGCTCGCGTCCAGCGCCGGGGATCCCGCTTGCAGGTGCAGGTTCCACGATTCGTCGAGGTGGATGTCCAGGACGGGGTTGGTGGCAAACGGGAAGGCGACGAACCGGGGATCGTTGTCGCCCGCGAAGGCCCCGCGCTCGTCGCGCGCGCCGTAGACGACGTCGTCCGTCCTGCCGGGCTTGAAGCCGTCGTGGGCCGTGACCGTGCCGTTCTGGACGTGTTGCGGGATGTTACTGCCGGCGGTGCCGGAGGCGTAGAAGTTGTAGTCGATCACGCTCTCGGCCACGACGCCATCCTCGCCGCCTGCCCCGAAGTTGGGCGCCTTTGCCCCGAACATGCAGTTGACGATCAGGTTATTGAACACGTTGACGTGGCCGCTTTCCGCCCAGACTGAGCCGCCCTTGGGCTTGCCCGGGTCGCGGCGCCAGCCGGAGTTGATGATCGTGTTGTTGTAGGCGTTGATTTGCGCCAGGAAGCGGGCGCCGCCGAAGCCCGAGTTGGAGAGCTTGAAGGCGTTCGTGTTGGGGCTGTACATGACGTTGAAGGCGGCGTCCACCTTGCAACCGGCCTTCACGTTGATCGCCTCCCCGCCCTCGTCGCCCACGGCGTAGAACAGGTTGCGGGTGAAGAGGCACTCCCCGCCCTGGACGTAGATGGCGTCCTCGCCCGTGTAGCGGAACGTGGAGTTGGTGATGACGTACTTGCCGGCGGGGTTGTTGGTGTTGAAGGCCACCATCCCGTCGCCGCCCCCGGCCTTGAAGAGGCCCCGGGTGACCGAGGGGGAGGCCGCCGTCGTGATGGCGCCGGTGTACTCGACCAGCACGTGATCGAGCAGGATCGCCGGGCACGCCGCGCCCCCGATGATGCCGCCCCAGTAGCGCCCGGAGGTCTTCCGGTCGCGCTCGCCGGCGGGGATGGTGAAGGTGACCGGCGCTTCTTCCGTGCCGAGGCAGAAGAGGCTTCCCTCCACGATAAACTCGACGCGCGTGTTGCTGTTATCCTGCGCGTCGGCGCTGATGATCACCTCCACGCCTTCCTCGATGGTCAGGGTTTTGCCGGCCGGGACGTAGACCTGACCGTTCACGCTCACGATCGTGTATTTTTCCCAGACGCCTTCCACGGCCGTTGCCGGCGCGCCTTTCACGCCCACGGCGACGGGGTCGTTGGCGGTGACGGAGACCGAGGCGGTGGCGTGTTCCCCGCCGGCGCCCGCGGTCGCCGTGATGGTGGCGTTGCCGAGGGTGATGGCGTTGATCTCGCCGGCGGCGGTCACGCTCGCGATTTCCGGGGCGGAGCTGCTCCACGAGACCGTCTTGTCCGCCGCGTTGTCGGGGAAGATCGTCGCCGTGAGCGTTCGCGATTGACCGGGTTTAAGCGTCAGGGAGTTGGGCGAGACGGTGATGGCTTTCACCGCGAGGTCGCTTGCCTTTTCCTCGCAGCCCGCGAGCAGGGCGAGCGATAGCACGAGGAGCGTTGATTTTCTTTTCATCTTGTTCATTTTTGAATGTGTTTAAAATTTATATCTCAATCCTACTTGTAAGTTTTGCCCGTGGTAATCGCGGCGCGCCAGCGTCCCGCCGCGGAAGGTCTCGTGGCCTACCACCTTGTCGTTGGCCGGGTTGTGTTTTTTCAGGTAGAGCGCCACCGGCGCGTCCAGCAGGTTGCTCGCCTTGGCGAAAAGGACGAGGCCCGGCCTGAACCTCTTCTCGAGCGAGGCGTCCACCTGCAGGTAAGCGCCTTGCCAGATGTCGTCGTCCAGGTGGCGGGAGACGGCGTGCAGGCGATCGCCGGTGTAGGACAACGCGAGTTGCCCGTCCCACCCGCGCCGCGCGTCCTTGTACAGCAGCGAGAGGTTGGCCACGTGGGCGGCCTGCCCGTTGAGCGGGCGGGTTTGCTCGACGTTTTTCACGAGTATCCTCTCGGTCGAGGCGGCGTCCGGGTTGGCGTAGTTGAACAGCTTCGTGGTGGTGATTTCCGACCGCGTGAAGGTGTAGTTGGCCTTGACGCCGAACGAGTGAAAGTATTTCGTCACGTCCACCTCCACGCCGCGGTTCGTCGCGTCGCCGAAATTGGTGGGCGAGTAATACGTCCCCTGGCCCTCCGCGAAGACGCCGTACTCGATGGGGTCGCGCAGGAGCTTGTAAAACACGCCGATCATGAACTGCTCGGAGGGGCGCGGGAAGTACTCGTAGCGGAAGTCCGCGTTGTGGATCGTCGCGTGTTTCAGCCCGGGATTTCCCCGCTCCGTGTACTCCTCGTTCAGGATCTGGTACGGGACGATCTCGAAAAAGCCGGGGCGGTTGAGCGACTTGTAGTAGGAGGCCCGCGCGTTATGGTCGCGCCACGGCGAGAACTTGACGTGCAGGCCCGGCAGGTAGTCTGCGTATCGCTGCTCGCCCTCGTTTTTCACGCCCTCGATCGCGTGTTTCAGGCGATAACCCTGCCGCGTGTTTTCGACGCGCGCGCCGAGCATGACTTGCCAGCGTCCCGCCTGCCACCTGACTTGCGCATGGGCGGCGGCGATCTCTTCCGAGGCGGCGTAGTTCAACTGGTTGCCGGTGGAGCCGTACGGGTTGTGCACGCGGAACTTGATCTCGCCGTAGTCATTCCAGTCCGTCCCCCGGATCAAGTTGTTGTTCATCGAGGGCTTCTCCTCGTCGAACGGGAGGAAGAGGTAATCGTTGTAGAAATTGGCGCGCCGCTTGTCGCGGTACATGCCCCCCGCGGAGACCTCCACGCTCGCCGCGCCCGGCGAGAGGGCGTACCGCGCGTTGAGGTATCCCGCCAGATCCTCGTCGTCGTTGCGTTCCCAGCGGCGCTCGGCCCCGTAGGGCGTCGTGACGACGGAGACGGCGTTCACCTGCCCGTCGCGCACCGTCGCGCTGGTATACACCGTGCTGTTGTCCGGCGCCTCGTTGAACGCCCCGGAGTAGACGGCCGACCACTCCACCCGCAACGCCTCGCCCGGCAAGAGATAGTGGACGCCTTTCAACGTGCCGCTCGCGATTCGTTGACGCGTCAGCCGGAAGCGGGTGTCGAAGCCGAGGTTGTAATTGCCGCCGGCCGGGTCGTAGCCGATATTCAACTCCGTCTTCACGTTGTCCCGGACTTGCGCGTTGGCAAAGCGCATGTAGGCGGCGTACCCGTGCAGCTTGTGGCGGGGGGAGAGGGCGTAATCCAGCCTCGCGTGAAGCCCGAGGCGCGTCTGCCGCTCGGAATACTCCCGCTCGTTCTTGGCCGTGAGCACCGGCAGGTTGGAGGCGTCGCTCGTGGCGACGCCGTTGTTAAAGTAGAGGCTGTTGCTCCCGCGGTAGGCGTTTTGAAAGCTCCCGGCCAGCATGACGCCCAGGCGACTCCCGAACAGGCGGTCGCCGTAAGAGAACCCGGCGAAAAGATTCGGCGGCGCGGCGGCCACCCGCGGCGTGATCACCTTCCCGGAAAAATCCCGCGCCCGGGCGGGGTAGTCCTCGCCGTACACCTCGTAAGGCGATTCTTTCGCGACGGCGCCCGCGTCGAAAGAGTAAAAATCCCGCCCGAGGAACAGGGCGTTGTACCCCATCGACACGTTGGCAGTCACCTGCCGCCCGCGCGGGGCCTCCTTCATCACGAGGTTGACGGCCCCGCCCGCGGCGTCGCCTTCCATGTCGGCGGTCAGCGTTTTCGTGACCTCGAGGCGGTCCAGCAGCTCCGAGGGGAAGATGTCCAGCGGGACGAAGCGATTCTTGTTGTCCGGGCTGGGGATCTTGATCCCGTTCACCAGCGTGTAGCTGTATCGCTTGTCCATCCCGCGCAGGATGGCGTATTGCCCGTCGCCGCTGCTGTTCAGCTCGATCGTGACGCCGGAGACGCGCCGCGCCACGTTGGCCACCGTGATGTCGGGCGACGCCTCGATGGCGTTCGCGCTCACCACGTTCATGACGCTCGCGGAGAGCCGCTCGATGCCGCGCGC
>JAISAV010000274.1 GCA_031266545.1 Odoribacteraceae bacterium
GCGGAGAGGTAGAACGCTGGATCGAATCCGACGAAGAACACCGTTTACTCTTCGAAAAAGTACGTCGGGGAGAGATGAGATTGCGCTGGGGGATTCGTGTTGCCTTGATCAGGGGAAGGTTCATGCATATCAAGCGTCGGCTTTCCAGTCGCGTGCTCGTCCGGTGGGGAGGGGTTGCGGCGGTGGTAGCGCTATTGCTGGGCGCGGGTGGGGTAGGTTATCGCTTGTATTTTTCGTCTGAAGCCGTTCCAGTGCTGGCGGAGTTTATCACGCCCGGTCAGCCGAAGGCGATGCTCTACCTTGCCTCCGGGGAGAGCGTCCCGGTGGGTGACAGCCCGCTCACGATCCTTGATCCTAACGTTGCCGAGGTGAATGTAAAGGAAGGTGGGGAGTTAACGTACGCGGCCCGCGAGGAGGTGACAGCGTTGCAGGGAGCCACGCACCGCATCAGTATCCCGCGTGGCGGCGAGTTCTCTGCCGTGTTGGGAGACGGGACGAAGGTGCGGCTTAATTCCCGGACGGAGTTGAGTTATCCGGTACATTTTTCCAAAGAATCGCGCGAGGTCTACTTGGAGGGGGAGGCTTATTTCGAGGTAGCGAAGGCTGGGCGGCCTTTCGTGGTGCACGCGGGCGGGCTGGACGTGCGAGTACTGGGTACCGAGTTTAACGTCAACACACAGACTGCCGGGACGGTGAAGACCGTGCTCGTGACGGGTAGCGTGGAGATCAGCTCGGGGAAGGAGACGGTACGGCTCACTCCTAATCAATTGGCGATTTATCGGTCAGGCGACGAGCATTTCTCCGTGCAGCGAGTGGATGTTACCCCGCACGTGGCGTGGAAGGATAACAACTTTGTTTTTGACAAGGAGCGCCTTGAGGATATCATGGAGACGCTCTCGTTGTGGTATGACATGGAAGTGATCTACGAGAACGATCTCGTGAAGGAGACGCGGCTCACGGGTGACTTGGAGCGTTATGAGGAGGTGCAGAAGCTACTCTACTTCTTTGAAAAAACGTCGAGTGGTCTCCATTTCGAGATCGTGGGAAAAACGGTAATCGTGAGGTAACAAAATGGAAAGAACAAAATGAATAATAAGATAAAGGGGGACAAGGATGGTGACACATCCCCGCCCCCGGTGTTAGTGAACGGGCAGGAGTTCCTGTCCATTGTTAAACTTCAAACGACAAATGTATGGAAAAGAAAGCAGCCTCGCGTCTATCGAGGCTCAAAAAACCAAAAATGTTGAAACGTATGAAACTATTCACGCTTTTCATGTTCGCCCTTGTCACGTGTAGCGCGGCAAGCGGCTATTCACAGGAGCAGGTGGTCTCGCTCGACCTCAAAGGGTCGGACGTGGGGACGCTGTTCCGGGAGATCAGGAGGCAGACGGGCTTGCGCTTTGTTTATAACGAGCAACACGCCCGCTCGCTGCCCCGTTTTGACCTGAAACGGGAGAACGCCAGCGTCGACGCGGTGCTGGATGACGTTTTCGGGTCGAGTGCTTTGCAGTGGCATCGCGAGGAGGACGTGATCCTCGTGACGCCTCGCCCGCAGCAACAGTACCGGCTACGCCCCGTACGCGGTACCGTGACCGACGAGCGGGGAGCGCCACTGCCGGGAGTTACCATCATACTCAAGGGCACGACGACAGGCACGACCACGAGACCCGACGGGACTTACAATCTAAGCGTGCCGGACAATGCCGAGGGAACGCTGGTCTTCTCGTATGTCGGTTTCCGACCGGTAGAGAAGAAAGTGCAGTTTGACGAACCCCTCAACGTGAAGTTGGAAGAGGCTATCGCGGAATTGGACGACGTGGTGGTGACCGGCATCTACACCCGTGCCAAGGAGAGTTTCACCGGTTCGGCGAGTACCTATTCCGCCGCCGAGCTAAAGACGATGGGCACGCACAACGTGCTGCAAAGCCTGAAAACGCTCGATCCCTCGTTTACCATCATCGAGGATAACCTGTACGGATCCGATCCCAACCGCCTCCCCAACATGGAGATCCGCGGGAAGTCAAGCGTCCTCGGGCTGCGCGACGAGCTGGATGCTGATCCCAACCAGCCGCTCTTCATACTGGACGGCTTCGAGTCCACGCTGGCGGCGATCAACGATCTTGACATCAACCGCGTCGCCTCGATCACCATCCTCAAGGACGCCGCCTCCACGGCCATCTACGGCTCGAAGGCGGCCAACGGGGTGGTCGTCGTCGAGACCGTGAAGCCGGAGCCGGGGAAGTTGCAGGTGAGTTACAACGGCAACCTT
This sequence comes from Odoribacteraceae bacterium, assembly GCA_031266545.1. Taxonomy (GTDB): domain Bacteria; phylum Bacteroidota; class Bacteroidia; order Bacteroidales; family Marinifilaceae; genus JAIRKS01. The sequence continues at coordinate 2,270 of JAISAV010000274.1, forward strand.
AACCTGACCATCCCCGACCTTTCCAGCTATAACCTGATGAACGCACAGGAGAAGCTCGAGTTCGAAGTGCTGGCCGGGAGATACAAGTACAACAGCGCGAGCGGTCTCGGCATCAACTACGACACCTACGAGCGGGATTTACATGCGATTTACCAAGAGAAGCTACGGGACGTGCTCGAGGGGGTCAACACCTACTGGTTGGCCGAGCCGTTGCGCGTGGGAGTTAACCAGCGGCACTCGCTCTACCTGACGGGCGGCGAGGGGTCTTTCCTGTTCGGGCTTGGGGGCAGTTATACTGGCGTCACGGGGGCGATGAAGCGTTCCTTCCGTGAAGTGTTCAGCGGGAACATTGACTTGATCTATCGCATCTCCACGTTCCAGTTCTCGAACAAGTTCGCGTTCACCTCCACGGCGCTGGGCAATCCCGTCGTCTCCTTCCAGCAGTACGCCGAGGCGAACCCTTATTACAAGAAGAGCGACGACGAGGGGGTTATCAACAAATGGCTGGAATATAACGATTATATCCGGGCGTCCAATCCCTCGTGGAACGACCACCTGAACAGTCGCGACAAAGGGAATAACCTCGGCCTGAGCAATTATCTCGTGGTCGAGTGGAACCCCACGCGGGAGTGGAAGGCGCGCCTCCGCTTCGGCATCTCGCACGAGAGTAACGACGCCGAGCAATTTTACGCGCGGGAGGACACCCGGTACGAGAACACGGCCTCGTTGCGCCGTGGCGAGTTCTTCACCACGAACACCCGCCAGTCCCGCCGCGAGGGAGAGACCAGCCTCACGTACGCGCGATTGGTCGGGGAGCATCGCGTCAACGTCGTGGCCGGGGGCAACCTGTTCAGCAACTCGACCCTCGTGCAGGGCTACTCCGTGGAGGGCTTCCCGGACGGCGATTTCACGTATCCCTCCTTTGCCAACGGCTACCCGGAGAACGGGTCGCCCGTCTATCGCGAGTCGGTCTCGCGTTCCGTCAACGGGTATTTTAACGCCGGTTACGCTTTTGGCGATCGTTACCTGATGGACGTCAGCCTCCGCGCTGGTGGCTCGTCCCTCTTCGGAACCACGCGCAAGTATAATACCACGTGGTCGGTGGGGCTGGGCTGGAACTTGCACCGGGAGAAATGGGTTGCGAGCCTCCTGCCGCATCTCGACCTGTTAAAGTTGCGAGCCTCGATCGGTAACCCGGGCAACCAGAGTTTCGAGTCGGCGCAAACGCTCGTCACCTACGCCTTCCAGTACGGCTCGGTAAACTACTTTGGTCTCGGCGCGCTGCTGGATCAGGTGGGGAATCCCGACTTAAAGTGGCAGACGACCCTCGACCGGAATGTCGGGCTGGACGTCACGTTGTTCGACAAGCGATTCTCGCTGACGATCGACTATTATTATAAGGTGACTGACCCGCTGCTCATCCGCGTGAACACGCCGGAATCCTCCGGCACTGCTTCTTACCTGACCAACGCAGGCGAGCAGAGGTCGCGCGGGTGGACGCTCTCCGCCTCGTGCTACATCTTCCGGGACATCGAGCGGCGTCTGATCTGGCAAGCCCGCGTCAACGCCCGCGCGCAGTCGACGCGCATCGACAAGATCGGTAACCAACTCTCCACGTTTAACCGGAACGGGAGGGGGGAGAACACCGTCCGTTATTACGACGGGGCCGACCCGGACGATATCTGGGCCGTGCGCTCGGCGGGTATCGACCCCTCGACCGGGAAAGAGCTGTTTCTCGACAAGAACGGGAATTTTACCTACGACTTCTCTTACGACGATGAGGTGATCTGCGGGAACAGCCGCCCCGACCTCGAGGGGGTGCTGGGCACCTCCTTCACGTGGCGGGGGTTGTCGATCTCTGCGAATTTCCGCTACCAGCTCGGCGCTGACCTTTTCAACACCGCCCTCTACCAAAAGGTAGAGAATATTCGCGCCAGCGACATGAGCAAGAATCAGGACAGGCGCGCCTTCAGCGACCGCTGGCAGAAGGCCGGTGACGTCGTCCCGTTCAAAAATATCGCCAGTTTCAACGAGTCGCCGATCTCCTCGCGTTTCGTGCAGCGGGAGAACATGCTCGCGTTCGAGTCGCTGAACGTGGGTTACGAGTTCTTCGAGGGGTGGATCGAACGCCTCGGGTTGGGCAACTTGAAATTCCAGCTCTCCGCGCGCGACCTTTTCCGCGCCTCTTCGATCCGGACGGAACGGGGTATCGCCTATCCCTTCGCGCGGGACGTGGAGGTAGGGTTATCGTTTAATTTTTAAAACATGATGAAGATGAAAAGATTATATTTACTCGCTACCGGGCTGTTGTTTGCCGCGTGCAGCGATTTTCTCGACGTGACTCCCAAGGACAAGCAGACGCGAGAACAACTCTTCGCCACGAGGGGCGGTTTTTACGCCGCCGCCAACGGTATCTACGATGGCCTCGCCGCCGATGCGCTGTACGGCCGGAATCTCTCCTACGAGATGATCGACATCCTCGGCAAGCGCCACGTCACCATCGACGCTAACGAGTATTTCAAGCAACTGAACGCCTTTAATTACGGCGACCCGCTCGTCGCGGGGGCACTGCAAGAGACGTGGGCCGCGGCGTACCGCCTCGCGCTGAATTGCAACGCGCTCGTCGAGAATATCGACGAGCAGGACGGGGTGCTGACCGCCGCGGAGGCCGACATCCTGCGCGGGGAGATGCTGGCCGTACGCGCCTTTTTGCACTTTGACATGTTGCGCCTCTTTGGGCCGATTTACAAGGTGGATCCCGCCGCCCTTGCGGTACCTTATAACGAGTCGGCGAGCGTGGCGGCATTGCCGCTGTTGACGGCGGACACGCTCGTGGCGAAGGTGTCGCGCGACCTGACGGTGGCCGCGGGGCTGCTCGCCGGGAAGGATCCCGTGATCACCGAAGGGCCGCTGGCCTCTTACGAGGACCCGGTGTACCTCCACTATCGCCAGCTCCGGTTTAATTATTACGCCGTGCTGGCGCTCAAGGCCCGGGTGCTTCTTTACGCCGGGGACAAGGCAGGGGCGCTGGTCGCCGCACGGGCGCTGTTGAACGATCCCACCGTCCACGCGCATTTCCCGCCGGTGGATCCCAACACGTTATTGGCCAATCAGGTCAATCCCGACCGCGTGTTCTCCACGGAGATGCTGGCGGGGATCTACCGCAAGGATCGCGCCACGATCTACACGCGCTATTTCGACGCGGAGAACGCCGGGACTAATTTATTGCACCCGCGTGCACCGTTCGTCGACGCGACGCTATTCGCCGGGGAAACGCAGGATTATCGCTTCCAGTCGCGATGGCAGCAATCTACCGCCGTGGGGGTCGCGGGGCACGTCTTTACCACGTTCAAGGCTATCGCACAGCCCGACGCGAACGATCCCGAGTCGGAGTACTTCCACGCCACGCTGATGTCGTTGATCCGTCTGCAAGAGGTCTACTATATCGCCGCCGAGTGCGAACCTGACCTCGCCGACGGCTACGCGTGGCTCAACGAGGCGCGG
>JAISAV010000011.1 GCA_031266545.1 Odoribacteraceae bacterium
CCTGCAGGTAGACCCGCGCCCCCTCCCCCACGGCGCGCACTCCCGGCACGCGCAGCCCTTTCGCCCCGAAATGGCGGGAAAAGTCGATAAAGAGGAGGTTCTCGCGCGCGTCCTCGTGACAGGCCGCCACGAGGCTCTCCCCCCCCAGCGAGAGCCGGTAGTACCGCCGCGCGGAGCCGGAGGACGGCAACGCCTCCACGCCGTCGGGCGGGCATCCCGCGTGGCGCGTGAACAGCGCCACCGCCCCCCGTTCCGCCTCCCCCTCTTGAAATCTTCTATCCATGTCCTTTATATAATGTTCCGGCGACAAAGGTACGGAATTATGAATTATGAATTATGAATTATGAATGACGTTGTTGCAACGCTTTGCCATTTGGATTGCTTCGCCGCGAGCGGCTCGCAATGACGTGTATGGAGAGTACCGTCATCGCGAAGGAGATAGCTTGGAGAGTATCGTCATTGCGAGCCGCTCGCGGCGAAGCAATCCAATCACGTTTGGCACGAGATGTCAACCCTTTAGCACGAGATGCCGTACATTCGGCATGATATGCCGTACCTTCGGCATGATATGCCGTATGTTCGGCATGATATGCCGTATGTTCGGCATGATATGCCGTACATTCGGCACGATATGCCGTACATTCGGCACGATATGCCGTATGTTCGGCATGATATGCCGGATATCCGGCACGATATGCCGGACGTCCGACACGCAATGTCGGATGTCCGACACGTGATGTCGGATGTCCGACACGCGATGTCGGATACCCGACACGAGATGGATAAACCGGTAATTGGTTGCCCGTGGGGCATCCATATCAATAGAAAAACGGCCCCTTCTCCCCCGCAACCCCGTCAGGGGTTGCACGTGTTCGCCCGTGATTAGTCGAAATCGAGGGTCATCTGCTCGTCGTCGCGGGGGGCGGGTGTTTCCCCGGGCTGTGCCGGGTGGGTGGCGGGTGGCGGGGTCGGCGTTCCCGGCGGCACGGCGGGTTCTTCCTCGACGGGGAGGGGTTCGATCTCCCTGATCTCCTTCACCTCGTGGGTGGTGAGGCGCTTGCCGCGTGCCTTGCAGGATTTCTCGGCGATGAACTCCCCGGCGTTGATGATCTCGGGGGGCCGGTTCGCCTGCCGGCCGCCGAAGGTGATCTCGAGGCGGGGTTCGGGCGCGTCGCTGAGGCAGGCGAGGAAGGATCCCGCGGCCTCGCCGATGAAGGAGACGACGCGGGCCGACTCCTCGAGGCGGAAGCGCTTGAGGTAGTAGAATCGCTGCTCGGCGTCGAAGAAGGCGGCCGTCCACACGCGGGCGGGGTCGTGCTTCTCGACGCGGAGGTAGCCCTCCTCGTAGTGGTTGCTGGGGTCGAGGTCGGTGGTGTGGTAGGTGCCGTCGCGGTGGATGACGAGGACGCGGTCGTCGCCCTGGAACTCGCCGAGGTAGCGGCCGCGGCCGTCGGTGTTGAGGCGGAGGACGTCCTCGTCGAGCCACGCCTCGCGGCCGCCGAGGGTGGAGGCGCCTTTCTGGGCGAGGGTGATCTTGTGGACGTCGTGCTTGCTGAGGAGGTTGCCGCGGGAGTCGCGTCCCTTGATGGCGAGGGTGGCGAAGTCGTACTCGAAGACGAGCTTCTTGAGGCCGGGCTTCGGCTTGAGGCATACCTTGACGACCTCGGCCTCGCCGTTCTCGTTGGCGCTGAAGTAGAGGACGCGCGAGCCGGCGGCGCCCATCGTGAGGTTGTACGGCTTGTCGCGCGTGGTGCCGGTGACGCTGAAGCGCTTCACGTGGGCGGCGCCGTAGCGACCGTCGCGGTAGGCGACGTTGTAGACGGTGCGCCGGTCGTTTTTCTTGAAGACGGCCACGTGGAGGAGGTCCTTGCCGATGAAGAGCTTGTCGGCCACCTTGGTGACGAGGTAGGTGCCGTCGCGGCGGAAGACGATGATCTCGTCCATGTCCGAGCACTCGCTGATGAACTCGTCTTTCTTCAGCCCCGTGCCGGCGAAGCCCTCCTCGCGGTTGATGTAGAGCTTCTCGTTGGCGACGACGACCTTCGCGGCCACGATGTTCTCGAAGCCGCGGATCTCGGTGAGGCGCTCGCGGCCCTTGCCGAAGCGGGTCTTGATGGACTGGTAGTATTTGATGGTGTAGGGGATGACGTGCTCGACGTCGTGCCGGACCCGCGCCATCTCCTCCTCGAGGCCGCGGAGGAGCTTGTCGGCCTCGTCGGAGTTGAACCGCAGGATGCGCTTCATGCGGATCTCGAGGAGCTGCCGGACGTCGTCCCCGGTGACGGGGCGGGCCAGCCGCGGGAGGAAGGGGGCGAGGCGTCCCTCCACGTGGAGGATGACGGCGTCGACGGTGGGGCTTTCCTCGAAGGCCTTGTCCTTGTAGATGCGCTCCTCGATGAAGATTTTCTCGAGGGAGGCGTAGTGCCACGCGGCTTCCAGCTCGGCGAGGCGTATTTGCAGCTCGGCGAGGAGCAGGGCGACGGTGTCGTCGACCGATTTGCGGAGCATCGCCGAGACGGGCATGAAGTTGGGCTTGTCGTTCTCGATCACGCAGGCGTTCGGGGAGATGGATAGCTCGCAGTCCGTGAAGGCGTAGAGGGCGTCGATGGTCTTGTCGGAGGAGACCCCGGCGGCGAGGTGGACGAGGATCTCGACGGTGGCGGCGGTGTTGTCGTCCACCTTCTTGATCTTGATCTTGCCGCGCTCGTTGGCCTTGAGGATGCTGTCGATGAGGGAGGTGGTGGTGCGGCCGTAGGGGATCTCGGTGATCTTGAGGAGGCGGTTGTTGGCGTCCTTCTCGACGCGGGCGCGCACCTTGACGTTGCCGCCGCGGAGGCCGTCGTTGTACCGGGTGACGTCCATCAGGCCGCCGGTGGGGAAGTCGGGGTAGAGGGTGAACTCCTCGTGGCGGAGGTGGGCGATGCAGGCGTCGATCAGCTCGTTAAAATTATGCGGCAAGATCTTGGAGGCGAGGCCCACGGCGATGCCCTCGACGCCCTGCGCGAGGAGCAGGGGGAACTTCACGGGGAGGGTGACCGGCTCCTCCTTCCGCCCGTCGTAGGAGAGCTGCCAGCGGGTGATCTTGGGGTTGAAGAGTATTTCCAGCGCGAATTTCGAGAGGCGCGCCTCGATGTAACGGGGGGCCGCCGCCGAGTCGCCGGTGAAGATGTTGCCCCAGTTCCCCTGGCAATCGACGAGCAGGTCCTTCTGCCCGAGTTGCACGAGGGCGTCGCCGATGGAGGCGTCGCCGTGGGGGTGGTATTGCATGGTGTGGCCGATGATGTTGGCCACCTTGTTGTAGCGCCCGTCGTCCAGTTGCTTCATGGCGTGGAGGATGCGCCGCTGGACGGGCTTCAGGCCGTCGTTGGCGTGCGGGACGGCGCGCTCGAGGATGACGTATGACGCGTAGTCGAGGAACCAGTGCTCGAACATCCCGGAGAGGTGCCGGATGGATCGCGGGCCGCCGTTTTCTTCCTCGTTTTCTCGCGCGGCGTCCCGCTCGTTCTCGTTAAATTCACTCATACCTCGTCTTTTTCAATGTATAGATTTTCGATGATAAATTCTTGTCGCTCCATCGTGTTCTTGCCCATGTAGTAGCCGAGTATCGCGTTGATGGAGTCCTGCCGGGTCACGCGCACCGGCTCGAGGCGGATGTCCTTGCCGATAAAGTGCTTGAACTCGTCGGGGGATATCTCGCCGAGGCCCTTGAAGCGCGTGATCTCGGGCCTGGGGCCGAGTTTTTTGATGGCTTTTTCCCGCTCGGCGTCGCTGTAGCAGTAGCGCGTCTCCTTCTTGTTGCGCACGCGGAAGAGGGGCGTTTGCAGCATGTACACGTGTCCGGCACGCACGAGGTCGGGGAAAAATTGCAGGAAGAAGGTCAGCAACAGGAGGCGGATGTGCATCCCGTCGACGTCGGCGTCGGTCGCCACGATGACGTTGTTGTAGCGCAGCCCCTCGAGGCCGTCCTCGATGTTGAGGGCGGCCTGCAGGAGGTTAAATTCCTCGTTCTCGTAGACGACTTTTTTGTCCAGCCCGTAGGAGTTGAGCGGCTTCCCGCGCAGGCTGAAGACGGCCTGCGTGTTCACGTCGCGGGACTTGGTGATGGAGCCGCTGGCCGAGTCCCCCTCGGTGATGAAGATGGAGGAGGCGCGCTTCAGCTCGTGGTTGTCGCCGTAGTGCACGCGGCAGTCGCGCAGTTTGCGGTTGTGGAGGCTGGATTGCTTGGCCCTTTCCCGGGCCGCTTTCTGCACGCCGGCCATCGCTTTTCGCTCCTTCTCCGCCTCGATGATCTTGCGCAGGAGCAGCTCGGCGGTGTCGGGGTTGCGGTGGAGGTAGTTGTCGAGTTCCCTCGTCACGAAGTCCATGATGAAGTTGCGCACGGAAGGGCCGCCGGGGGCGATGTCCTTGGATCCCAGCTTGGTCTTGGTCTGCGACTCGAACAGCGGCTCCTGCACCTTGATGCTGATGGCGGCGATGATGGAGTGGCGGATGTCCGCGAAGTCGAGGTCGCGCTTGTAGAAGTCGCGGACGGTCTTGCCGATGGCCTCGCGGAAGGCGACGAGGTGCGTGCCGCCTTGCGTGGTGTGCTGCCCGTTCACGAAGGAGTAATACTCCTCGCTGTACTGCCGGCCGTGCGTCATGGCCATCTCGATGTCGTGGCCCTTCAGGTGGATGATCGGGTAGAGGCCCTCGCCGTTCATGTTCTCGGTGAGCAGGTCGTGGAGGCCGCGCTTGGAGAGCAGCTTCTGGCCGTTGAAGAGGATGGTGAGGCCGGTGTTGAGGAAGACGTAGTTCTTGAACATCGACTCGAGGTACTCCATGATATAATGGTAGTTCCCGAACAACTCCTTGTCCGCCATGAAGGTGACGAGCGTCCCGTTGGGCTGGCCCGTGGGCTGCACGCCTTGCTCCTCCTCGAGGATTCCCCGCGCGTAGCGGGCGCTCTTCGTCTCCCCGTCGCGGAAGGACTGGATGGTGAAACTCTCGGAGAGGGCGTTGACGGCCTTGATGCCCACGCCGTTCAGCCCGACCGATTTCTTGAAAGCCTCGGAGTCGTACTTGGCGCCGGTGTTCATCTTGGAGGAGACGTCCACGAGCTTGCCCAGGGGGATGCCGCGCCCGTGATCGCGGACGCTGACGACGCGCTCCTCGACGCTGACGACGATCTCGCTGCCCGCGCCCATCGCGAACTCGTCGATGGAGTTGTCCACCACCTCCTTCACGAGGACGTAAATCCCGTCGTCCGTCGCCGTCCCGTCGCCCAGCTTGCCGATGTACATGCCGGGGCGCAGGCGGACGTGTTCCCGCCAGTCCAGCGTGCGAATGTCCGCTTCCGAATAATTCTCTACCATGCTAAAATTTTGTTTGCGCGAATTTACGCGTATTGCGCGAAATTACAAGACGTGGCCGACTTCTTTAAACCCGTACGCGCGCCGCTGCCCCGTCTCGTCCTCGAGCAGCAACTGGCCGTACTCGTTCACCCCGCGGATGGTAGCCGTGAAAATCCCCTCCTCGTCCTCCCACGCGTGTACGCCGGTGCCGCGATAGAGGCACGAGACGTATTCCCGCTGCGTCCCCGGTATGTCGCGCGGGGCGCGGAGGCGGGCGTCGAGGGCCGCCAGCAGCTCGTCGAGCACCTGCCGCATCGGCAACTCGCCGCCGAGGAGCTGGCACAGGGAAACGGGGTTCGGGGCGCCCGACGTGAACCGCGTCTGGTTCACATTCAGCCCCACGCCGCACAGCGACAGCGAGATCGCGTCGCGGGCGACGACGTGCTCGATCAGAATGCCCGCGATCTTCCGGTTGCCCACGTAGACGTCGTTCGGCCACTTGACGGTGCACCCGTCGACGTACCGCTCGACGAGGTCTCGCGTGGCGAGCGAGACGAGCATCGAGACCAGGAACTGCTCGCCGGCGGGCAACTGCCGGGGCTTGAGCAGGATCGTCATGGTGATGTTTTTTCCCGCCTCGCTCTCCCACGCGCTGCCGCCGTGACCTCGCCCGCCGGTCTGTTGCGCGGTGAGGATCACGCTCCTGTCGTCCAGTTCCTCGAGGCGCCGCCACGCCTCGCCGTTCGTCGAGTCGAGCGCCGTGAACTCCCGGATGTTAAAACCATTTGATGAATACATTGTGCCGTTGTTTGAGATTAAAGCCTCGCGAAGGTAACAAAAAACGGGAGTTTTAGCGCGTCATCCGACTTTTCAAGTCGCTTCCCGCCCTTAATTTGATGACATTGGGATCCGGCCCACGTCGGGCGGAATCGCCGCGTCGGCTGTAACTTGACCCCGGCGATCCAGCCCCCCCGTTCTTCGCCATGCAGGGCGAACGGTTCATGGATATGCTCTATGAAGATGTCGCGGAAGAATTTTTCATATCTACCGGGAGAAGAGGCGAATCGTCCGGGTGCCGGGGCGGATGGCGTATTTCCTGTCCCGATCGCCGAAGCGGATAATCAAGGTGTAGGGCTTGTCGGCAGTCACCGTGACGCGGGCTTTCTTGGGGTTCGCCTCGCGGTTTTCGGTGATGACGGTGGTCGTGACGTCCGCCATCCGTAGCTTTTCGATGCCGTGCCGGTCGACGCGCCGCAGGTCGTAGGTGAGCGTCCGGCGCGCGCCGTCGACGCGGAAGCCCAGGACGTTTTCGACGAGGAGGGAGATGGGGCCTAATCCCGTCCAACCCACGAAGTCAAGGCGACAGTCCGCCGGGGGAGTGCGATCGTTCACGCCTTGCTTGAACTGGCCGTCAATCTTTTCGGGGGCGTAGTTTTCCCACAGCGTGCCGGTCTGCCGGTATACCTGGTATAGCCCTTCCATGTAACGCTCCGAGGCCTCGTGCGCGAACGCGTCGGTGCCGACCCGCTCCAGGCCCTTGATGACCGCGTAGTTGGTGGGCGCCCAGACGGCGCCGAGCCAGTAGCCGCCGTGCTGCTGGTAGTTGTCATGGCTCGCGGCGAGCGTCGGGAAGACCATGTCGCGCCAAAACTCGCCGGTATCCTTCAGGTGGGCGATCAGGGCGGCGTCCTGTCGCGGGCTGGTGACGCCGGCGAGCATGGGCCAGAAAGCGGCGATGGTTTTCCACTTCATGCGGGAGCCGTCAACGTGAACGTCGTAGTAGATGCCGTCGGCCTCGTCCCACGCCCACGCATTGATGCTGTCGGCGATGACCCTGGCCCGTTCCCGGTAGGCGGTCGCTTTTCCCGCGAGGCCGAGTTCGTCGCAAATGGTGGCCATGTTGTCGCACTGGATGACCATTTGCGCGGAGGCGTCGACCCATCCCTGGTGGTCGGACGACCAGTGGGAGCGGGGGCGTCCCTCGTCGCGGGGCGTGTTGTCCATCCCGGAGGATTGGCCGTTGCTCCAGTACAGTTTATGCGGGGTGTCCTCCCCGTTGCGCTTGTCGTGGACGAAGTCGTGGTATTTTTCCAGCACCGGCAGCACCGCCGCGAAGCGCGCCTTGTCGCCGGTCACCTTGAAGTTCTCGACCTCGGCCCAGCTGAACAGCGGCGGGTTGATGAAGTTGGCGTCGTTCTCGTCGTCGAAAAAGTCCTTGCCGTTTCGCTCGTCGATCATCCGCGAGATGGCGCCGGACGGGCGTTGGCGGCAGTAGAAGTTGTCGAGTGACTGGATGCCGGGGAAGATATGGTGCGCGTACTTGCCGAACATGGTCATGAAGATGATATCCCACTGGTAAATACGGTGGTCGAACGCCTCGTCGTAATAGTTAGAGACAAAGGGGGCGCCAGGCGCGGGCGCCTTGATGTGGGCGAAGGCCAGCTCCCAGGTTTTGTGGTACATGTCCACCCAGCCGGGGTCGCGTTCCAGCACCGGCACGGGGAGGCGCTCCTTGTTGTCCGCGTAAGCGGGGATTGGCTCCGGGAGGTATTGCTTTTTACTAAAGTAGAGGCCTCGTTCCGGCGTTTTAGTCGACAAGCTGTCGGTCACGGAAGGGGGTGATGCCTGGGCGCACACTCCCGATAGGGGCAGTAGCGCCGACAAGAGTAGCGAATAAATGATTTGTGTATGCATATTCTGTAGGTATTTTGCCTTCATCGTTTCCAGCGTTTATGTGACCAGAGCCACCCGCCGGGATACTCCTCGATATTCTGTTCCAAGAGCCGGACGTAGGCCCCGGTGATTTCCGTCGCTTTCGATTTTTCGGGATCCGTGCAGATCTCCTTGCACTCGACCCGGTATCGCCCGCGGGAGATCTTGACGACGTGCAGGTAGATGACGACGGCGTTCGTCATGCAGGCCAGCTTCTCGACCCCCGCGAAGACCGTCGTTTTCTGGTGCAGGAACGTGAACTGGTAATGCACCGTGGAGATCTTGGGGCACTGGTCGGCGAGGAAAAGGTACATCGAGGGGTTCTCCTTGTTCGTGATAAAGTGCCTCACGATGGCCTTGTGCGGGATCATGTTCATGCCGAAGCGCGAGCGCGTTTTCAGGAATAGCCGGTCGAGGCTCCTCGAGGAGAGCGGTTTATAGACGGTGTTCACGTGGACGTCCAGCATGACGGGGAGCACGTTGAGTATCTCCCAGTTGCCGCAATGTCCCATGCTGGCGATCACGTGTTTGCCTTGCCTGAGGTGATTTTCGACGATCTCCGCCCCGACGAGCACGACCTTCTTCTCCTGCTGTCGCGCGGGGATGGACGCGGATTTGAGGATCTCGACGAGGTTGTCGCAAAACGAGCGGTAGAAGTCGCGCATGATGGCCGCGATCTCGTTGTACCTCTTGTCGGGAAACGCGCGGGCGAGGTTTTGCATCACGACGGATTTCCGGTAGGAGAGCACGTGGAATATAAACCAGTACAGCAGGCCGGAAAACCTGTACAGCAGGAACATGGGTAACAAGCTGAACAGGTAGACCCCCCCGTACAGGAACGGGAATAGTATACTCCCGCGACGATACCGCGTTTTCTTGCCCGCGGGCAGGGCGCCACGCGCGCCTTCTTCCCCTTGATTCTTTTTCATGATGCACGTTATAGATTACAAACGGCGCGCGATGCACGAACCGTCGTCTCTCGTTTATTCAGAAAGGCAGGTCATCGTCGGCCTCCCCGGCGTTCGCGGCGGGGGCGGGTCGCGGGGATTCCGGGATCTCGCGAGGGGTTACCGCCTCTTCGCGGGGGGCTTCCGGCCCGGCAGGGGCTGCCGGCTCGGCGGGGGCAGGCGCCGTTGTCGAGTCGGGCGTTGTCGCCGGGGCGGTCTCGCCGGTATTTTCCTTCTTGCGGGCCAGTATCTGCATCGTGTCGGCGTAAATCTCCGTGATAAAATGCTTGAC
>JAISAV010000028.1 GCA_031266545.1 Odoribacteraceae bacterium
AAATCCCTGGGTGGCCGTTTTGAACGAATGAAGAAGATCTATGCCGACGGGGGTTACCGGGGCGAACTGGTAGAGCATGTCAAAAATGACCTCGGGTGGGACATGGAAATCACCTTGCGGTCAGACAAATCAACCGGGTTTAAACCCCTGCCCAAACGATGGGTCGTGGAGAGAATATTTTCATGGCTGGAAAATTTTCGCAGGCTGGCCAAAGATTACGAGTATAAGGTTTCTACAAGTAAAGCCATGATACATCTAGCCTTTATCGTTTTGATGATCAATAGAATTTATTCGCAATAAAATTTAAACAGTTTCTAAGTTGACAACATTGAGCCGCACCTGTATGGAACAGTTTCGGGAGTATGGCGGCGCTTGAATAAACGTCGTCATTTTCGACTCGCCGTCAGTCGACGAGAGAGCGGAGGAGGGTGGTAAACTCCATGACGTCATCTTCGGTGGTGTCGAAGGAGCAGACCCAGCGGGCCTCCGGCACGTCGGCATCCCAGAGGTAGAAAAGGCACGCTTGCTGGAGCGGCGCGATGACCTCGCGCGGGAGGATGGCGAAGACCTCGTTCGCCTGTACTTCTTGCGTGATCTTGACGCCGGGGATCAGGGCGGCCTCGCGGGCCAGCAGGCGCGCCATCGCGTTGGCGTGGGCGGCGGAGCGTAGCCAGCGGTCGTCCTTGAGCACGGCGGAGAACTGGGCGGCGATAAAGCGCCCCTTGGAGTGCAGTTGCATCAGTTGCTTGCGGAGGTACTTGACGTCGGCCGCGAGGGCGGGGTTAAAAAAGAGGACGGCCTCGCCGAAGAGCATCCCGTTCTTGGTGCCGCCGAAGCTCAGGGCGTCGACGCCCGCGTCGCGGATAAGCGTCGCCGGGGTGACGCCCAGGTAGGCCACGGCGTTGGCCAGGCGGGCGCCGTCGACGTGCACGTACATGCCGCGGGCGTGGGCGAAATCGCAAATCTCCTTGATCTCGGCGGGGGTGTACACCGTGCCCAGTTCCGTGCACTGGGTGATCGAGATCACGCGCGGCTGCACGTGGTGCTGGTCGCCGAAGCCGTGCAGGTGATTCTGGACAAGGGCAGTGTTGAGCTTCCCGTCGAAGGTGGGAAGGGTCAGCAGCTTACACCCGGCGTGCTTCTCGATGGCGCCGCACTCGTCGACGTGGACGTGGGCCGTCTCCGCGCAGATGACGGCGTGGTAGGAGCGCGTGAGCGCCGAGAGGCTCAAGACGTTGGCCCCCGTGCCGTTATAGACGAAGAAGAGGGCGATGTCCGGCCCGAAGAGGCGCTCGAACTCCCTCGTCGCCTCCCGGGTGTAGGCGTCCTCCCCGTAGGAAGGCTGGTGCCCGTGGGCGGCCTCCTGCAGGGCTTTTAGTACTTCCGGCAGCGCGCCAGAACAGTTATCGCTTCCAAAGCCGCGCGTCATGGTCTCGCGTGTTATCCGGCGGGGGAGATTAGCGCCGCCCGCACAGTTCCGTCAACACGCGGCAGGTAGACTTCGGGTGCAAGAACCCGATCCTCAAGCCTTCCGCGCCGCCGCGGGGGGCCTTGTCGATCAACTGGCACCCGGCCGTCGCGGCCTCGTCCAGCGCCACCTGCACGTCGTCCACGGCGAAAGCCAGGTGATGCATCCCGCCGCCGGTCTTTTCGACGAATTTGCCGATCGGCCCTTCCGGGTCGGTGGACTCGAGCAGTTCTATTTTCGTCTGGCCGACCTGAAAGAAGGCGGTTTTCACCTTTTGATCCTTGACCTCCTCGATCGCATAGCAGGTCAGGCCCAAAACTTTTTCGTAAAAGGGGATAGCCTCCTCGAGGCTGGCAACGGCGATGCCGATGTGTTCAATGTGAGTTGGTTTCATGCTTAAATGATTAGATTCGTTATCCAAGGGCGTTTACCCCGCTCGCGTGTTGTAAAACAGCCTTGTTTCATGTTACTAAATATCAGGGCACGAAAGTACAGATTAAATTAGCCGGAAACAAAACGGCGACGCGTTTTTTTTATTTTCATTTTTACCAAAAAAGCCGTACCTTGTCCACTCGTTTGAAAGGGGATAGTTTTGAATCCATAAAAGAAAATAACCATGTTTGACAGAAGTATTTACGTTAATAGAAGAAAGCGGCTTATCGAGCAGGTAAGCGGGGGACTGGTGTTGATTCTCGGCAATAACGAGGCGCCGGCAAACTACCCGGCGAACACCTACAAGTTCCGGCAGGATAGCTCGTTCTTGTACCTCTTCGGGTTGAATCACCCCGGGTTTGCCGGCGTGCTGGACGCGGACTCGGGCGAGGAGTACCTCTACGGGGACGACGTGGAGATGGACGACATCATCTGGATGGGGCCGCAACCCTCCACGCGGGAACTGGCCGCCGGGGTAGGCGTGGCCCACGCGGCGCCTTTCTTGCGACTGGCCGGGGCGCTGCGCGAGGCCGCGGGCGCGGGGCGCAGGATTCATTTCCTCCCTCCCTATCGCTCCTATAACACGCTCCTGCTGGAAGACATGCTGGGCGTGCATCACTCGCTGCTCAAGGGTTACGCCTCGCTGGAGTTGATCCGGGCGCTGGTGGCGTTGCGCTCGGTGAAGGAACCGTGCGAGATCGAGGAGATCCGGCGGGGGTGCAACATCGGCTACGAGATGCACGTGACGGCCATGAAGCTCGCCCACCCGGGGGAGAAGGAGCAGTACATCGCCGGGCTGCTGGAGGGCATCGCCGCCTCGCGCGGGTGCATGGTCTCCTTCCCGGTGATCCTCTCGCAGAACGGCGAGACGTTGCACAACCACGACCATAGCCAGACGCTGGCTGCCGGACGCATGATGCTGACGGACGCGGGGGCGGAGACGTTGATGAATTATTGTTCCGACTTCACGCGCACGGTGCCGGTGGGCGGGAAGTTCTCCGGCCGCCAGAAGGATATTTACAACATCGTCTTGGCCTGCAACGACAAGGCGAGGGAGCTGGCCCGGCCGGGCGTGACGTACCAGTGGGTACACCTCGAGGCTTGCAAGGTGCTGGCGCGGGGGCTGAAGGAGCTGGGACTGATGAAGGGGGACGTCGACGAGGCGGTGGCCGCTGGCGCGCACGCCCTGTTCATGCCGCACGGGCTGGGGCACATGATGGGCATCGACGTGCACGACATGGAGGACCTCGGGCAAATCCACGTGGGTTACGACGAGGAGACGCGCCCGATCGCCCAGTTCGGCACCTCCTCCCTGCGCATGGGCAGGCGCTTGCAACCGGGATTCGTGGTGACGGACGAGCCGGGGTGTTATTTTATCCCGGCGCTGATCGACCAGTGGCGGGCGGGGAAAATGCACGAGGCGTTCCTCGCGTATGACAAGATCGACGCCTTCAAGGATTTCGGGGGCATCCGCGTAGAAGACGACCTCCTGATCACGGGCGACGGGGCCGCGTGCCTGGGCGATCGCCGCTTGCCGGCCACCGTGGCGGAGATCGAGGAGACGATGCGGAAAGGTTGACGTTTATTTAACAAGGTATATTAACTCACATAAATCAAGTATATGCAATTCATTGTTTCAAGTAGCACGTTTTTAGCCGGCTTACAAGCAGTCAGCCGGGTGTTAGGGGGAAAACCGGCGCAACCGATATTGAACAATATCCTGCTGGTGGCCTCCGATGGCGCGTTGTACGTCACCGCGTCCGACAGAGAGATCACGCTGGAAGCGCGAGTAGAATTAGAGAGCCTGGGCGAACCGGGAAGCGTCGCGGTGCCGCCCAAGTTGATCGACATGCTGAAGGAGTTCCCCGAACAACCGCTCACGTTCGAGATCAAGGAGACCACCGTGAAAATCATCTCCGCCAACGGGGAGTTTAACATGCAGGGCGAAAACGCGGAGGACTACCCGCAGCCCGCGCAGTGGAGCGAGAACATCACCAGCCTCTCCGCGCGCTGCGGCACCGTGCTGGACGGGATCTCCCGCACGCTCTTTGCCACGGCCAGCGACGACTTGCGCCCCGTGATGAACTGCGTGTTGATCGAGATGAACCCCGACAACTTCACCTTCGTGGCGTCCGACGCCCACAAGCTGGTGCGTTACAAACGGTTTGACGCCCGCTCGGACGGGGAGTCGCGGTCGCTGATCCTGCCCAAGAAACCCGCGCAACACCTGAAAAATCTCTTGACGCGGGACGACGCCGGGTTGAAGATCGAGTTTAACGACAAGATGGCGCGCTTCACCTTCCGCAACTACAAGATGCTCTGCACGCTGGTGGAAGGGCGGTTCCCCAACTACAACTCGGTGATCCCGCAGAACAATCCCAAGAAGATCATCGTGGAGAAGAAGGAGTTATACAGCTCCCTGCGCCGCGTCTCCGTGCTGGCCAATCAGGCGAGCAACCTCGTGAAATTCGACCTCGCGCCGGGCCTGTTGGAGGTCTCCGGGCAAGACGTCGATTACAGCACGTCGGGCCACGAGACGCTCTCCTGCCAGTACGACGGCGAGACGATGACCGTCGGCTTCAAGTCTTCTTTCGTGTTGGAGTTCTTGAGCAACCTCTCCACGGATTTCCTCGTGCTCGAGCTTTCCGATCCCGCGCGGCCGGGCATCTTCTTGCCCTTCGAGAGCGAGGAGAAGGACGAGGATTTGCTGATGTTATTGATGCCGATGATGGTATAAGGTCTTCCCGGCAACCCGCGCGGTCACCCGGCGGCGGCATCGTTCGCCGGGTGAACGCGCGGTCATTTTCGGGTCACTCACAAAAATGCATGACAAGTGGAATTAAAATTAACTACCCCGATTATTTTTTTCGATCTGGAAACGACGGGAACGAACATCGCCAAGGACCGGATCGTGGAGATCTCGCTGCTCAAGGTGCTCTCCAACGGGAGCAAGGAGCAAAAGACGTGGCGCGTCAACCCCGGCGTCCCGATCCCCGCGCAAACCACGGCGATCCACGGGATCACGGACGAGGACGTAAAGGATTGCCCGGCGTTCAAGGCCATCGCGAAGGAGGTGGCGCGATTCATCGAGGGGTGCGACCTGGGGGGATACAATTCCAACCGGTTTGACATCCCCCTGCTGGCGGAAGAGTTCCTGCGCGCGGAGGTGGACGTCGAGATGCGCAAGCGGCGTTTCGTGGACGTCCAGACGATCTTTCACAAGATGGAACAACGCACGCTGGGCGCGGCTTATCGCTTCTACTGCGACAAAACTCTGGACGACGCGCACTCGGCGGCGGGGGACACGCTGGCCACTTACGAGGTGCTGAAAGCGCAACTGGATCGTTACGCCAATCTCGAGAACGACATCACCTTCCTGAGCAAGTTTTCCACGCAAAACGCGTCCGCGGACTTCGCGGGCTTTATCATCTATAACGAGGACGGGGAAGAGGTCTTTAACTTTGGCAAGCACAAGGGAAAAACCGTCGCGCGGGTCTTCAAGGAGGATACGGGCTATTTCGCCTGGGTGCTGAACGGCGACTTCCCGCTGTACACCAAAAAGGTATTGACGGAAATCAAGCTCCGGAACGCGGGACTTTTAAAACAATAAACCATGACGATAGAAAAGATGCTTGCCGCGCGGGTCGTGGAAGCGGTAAAAGGCTGCTACGGCGTGCAGTTGAGCGAGAAAGAGGTGCAACTGCAAGAGACGCGCAAGGAGTTCTCGGGAGACTGGACGGTGGTCGTCTTCCCGTTCACCCGCCACTCGAAGAAATCCCCCGAGGAGACGGCCAGGGAGCTGGGCGACTACCTGTCGCGGGAGATCGCCGAGGTCAAGGAATACAACGTGATCAAGGGTTTTCTAAACGTGGTCATCTCGCCCGCCTACTGGATCGGGGTGCTGAACGAGGTGGCCGCGGAGGAGCGCTACGGCTACGCGGGCCAGCCGAGCGGCAAGCGCTACATGATCGAGTACTCCTCTCCCAACACGAACAAGCCGCTGCATCTCGGGCATATTCGGAACAACCTCCTGGGCTGGTCCATCTCCGAGATCCAGCGGGCCAACGGCCACGAGGTGATCATGGTGAACCTCGTGAACGACCGCGGGATTCACATCTGCAAGAGCATGATCGCCTGGCAGAAATTCGCCAACGGCGAGACGCCGGAAAGCGCCGGCAAGAAAGGAGATCACTTCGTGGGAGATTACTACGTGCGCTTCGACCGGGAGTACAAGGCGCAAATCGGGGAACTGATGGCCCAGGGCCTCCCGGAAGAACAGGCGTGCGAAAACGCCCCGATACTGCTGGAAGCGCGGGAGATGTTGCGCCGCTGGGAGGCTGGCGACGCGGAGACGATCGCCCTCTGGCGACGCATGAACGACTGGGTGCTGGGCGGCTTCGAGGAGACGTACCGCCTGATGGGCGTCTCGTTCGACAAGATCTACTTCGAGTCGGAGACCTACAAGACGGGACGCGACCTCGTCCTGCAAGGGCTGGCCGACGGCGTGCTCTACCGGAAAGAGAGCGGCAGCGTGTGGGCCGACCTGACGGGAGACGGGCTGGATCACAAGCTCCTCCTGCGAGACGACGGCACCTCGGTCTACATGACGCAGGACATCGGCACGGCCTTCGACCGCTTCAACGAGTTTGACATCGACGAGGAGATCTACGTGGTGGGCAACGAGCAGAACTACCACTTCCAAGTCCTCTCCTTGGTCTGCAAAAAACTGGGTTTCGCGTGGGCGGACAAGATCAAGCATCTCTCCTACGGGATGGTAGAGCTGCCCGAGGGCAAGATGAAATCGCGCGAGGGAACTGTCGTGGACGCCGACGACCTCATGGAAGAGATGATCGAGACGGCGCGGGCCACCTCGCGGGAGCTGGGAAAATTGGACGGCTACTCCGACCAAGAGGCCGAGGAGGTCTACCGGAAGGTGGCGCTGGGCGCCCTGAAATACTTTATCCTCAAGGTAGACCCCAAGAAAACCATGATGTTTAACCCCAGGGAGTCGATCGACTTCAACGGGAACACCGGCCCCTTCATCCAGTACACCTACACGCGCATCCGGTCGGTGGAGCGGAAAGCCGCGGGGCTGGGCGTCGAGGTGTCGCCGGCAGACCCCCGGACGCCGCTCGCGGAGAAAGAGCTGAACCTCGTGAAGCTCATCGCCCGCCTACCGGCGGTGGTCGCGGAGGCCGGCGCGAATTACAGCCCCGCGTTGCTGGCCAACTACGCCTACGAGCTGGCGAAAGAATTTAACCAGTTTTACCACGACTATCCCATGCTGAAGGAAGAGAACGCCGCGACCCGGAACACGCGCCTGCTGCTGGCCCGCCAGTGCGGCGTGGCCATCAAGAGCGCCGCGGGCATGTTGGGGATGGAGATGCCGGAAAGGATGTAAGCGATGGATTTATCAAACTACCATAGCCACTGCGATTTTTGTGACGGCAAGGCGCCGATGGAGGAATTTGTCAAGGCGGCGATCGCCGAAGGATTCCACGGCTACGGCATCTCCTCCCACTCTCCCATGCCGTTCGAGGTCTCGTGCGCCATGCCCCGCGACCGCGTGACGGCCTACCTCGACGAGATCACGCGCCTCAAGCGCGCGTACGCCGGGCAGATCGAGTTGTACGCGGGCATGGAGATCGACTACCTTGACGAGCAACACGGCCCCGCCTCGCCCTACTTTCAGGCGCTACCCCTCGACTACCGCATCGGCTCGATCCACTACGTGACCCACCCGCTAACCGGGCAACGCATGGACATCGACGGCAACGAGGCCCGCTTCCGGGCGGCGCTCGCGGAACGCTTCGACGACGATCCCGCGGCGCTGGTCAACGCCTATTACGACGCCTCCGAACGGATGGTCGAGCTGGGCGGTTTCGACTTCATCGCCCACCCGGACAAGGTGATCATGAACGTGACCCGCCGCGACCCCTCCATCGCCGGTAGCCGCTGGTATCAAGACCGGGTCATGGCCTACCTCGAGAAGATCGCCGCCAGCGGGGTCATGATCGAGATCAACACCAAGGCCTACCCGGAGCATGGCGTCCTCTTCCCGGCAGAACGTCACCTGCGGGCGATCCGCGAGCTAAAGATCCCCGTGCTGGTAAACTCGGACGCCCACTACCCGCGGGCCGTCAACGAGGGACGGGCGGCGGCCTTCCGCCTCCTGCGCGAAGCGGGATTCCGCCACGCAATGTGCCTGAAAGCGGGAAAATGGACGGGAATACCCGTCTCGTGAATAACGACTTAACAAGAGAAGACATGAAAAGAAGCCTCACCTTAGGAGCCTGCGTGCTCCTCCTCGCCGCTTGTTCCGGCGAAGAACAGGAAAAAACGCTGGTCGACATCATCGAGCAGGAAAACGCGGAGATCCGCGCCTTCCTCGCCGGGCTTGGCGGCGCGACCGTCACCCCCGTGCCCTACCTGAGCAAGAAGGGGCAAGTCATCGACTGCACCTACATCTTCAACAACACGCCACCCCCCGCCGGGAGCGCCTTGCAGGAGGGAGACTTCGTCCTCTACGACTACTCCATCCAGCGATTAGACGGTAGCTACATCGAATCCACCGACCCGGCCATCCGGGCTGACACGTTCCGTTACGCCGTGCTCGGGCCGATCTACCACCGGATGGACACCTCCAAGCACTACGACTACGTCGGGGGCGCCCTCTCGCGCGTCGCGGAAGGCGCGCGAGGCGAGATGATCGTCCCCTCCATCTTGCGGGACAAGAGCGGCATCCCGTTCCACTACACCCTGAAATCGCACCGCGTGATCCACGACCTCTTCGCCTACGAGAAGACCCTTATCCAGAACTTTATCGACGCGACGACGGTCACCGTGGCCCGCTATCAGGACGGGAACGCGGACACCCTCGTCCACACCTTGGTATATAACGCGGGCGCGGGCACCCGGCAGATACAACCCACCGACACGGTTACCCTCTACCGGGCCTGCTACGTCCTCGACGAGATAACGCCCCTGCGCGAGGCATTCTCGCTGGACACCCTCGTCACGAACGCCTTCGACCCGGCCCGGCAGGAACTCCCCGCCCTCGGCGAGGCGCTCGCGCACCTGCGCGAGGGGGACGAGGCGAACATCGTGATCCCCTACCTGCTCGCCTTCAAGGAGAAGCCCGGCTACCACCCCGCCGACACGCGGCGCGTGATCCCGTGGATTCCCCCTTACGCGACGCTGGTCTACGCGATCAAGGTGGCGAAAGTAAGGGAAAAGCAACAAACATGACCATCTTAAGCTAAACAATTAAATAGTAAAAACATGATGAAACATCGACACTCGTGCGCGGTTTGCCTGCTGATCGCCTGCCTCCCCGCGTGCACGAAAAGCGACAAGGTACCCACCATCAAGGAGATCCTCTCGGCAGAGAAAGCCCGGATCCACGTCTTTTTACAAGGAAAGAACTACACCGCCATCCCCCACGAGGCCACCTACTACGGGGAACCCCTTCGCGATACGATCTACGTGCTCGACAACGACGCTACCGGCAAAACGGCGACCAACGGCCAGTTCGTCCTCGTCGACTACGACGAGATGGCCTTCAACGGCATGTACATCGCCTCCACCGACCCCGCCCGCTTCATCGGCGAGGGCCTGAAGACGCCCTACCCCTATGGTGGCCCGGTTTGCATCGAGACCGGCCCCCTGCCCGACGGCACCCTCGTCCCCTTCGCGCGCGCCATCCGGGAGATCAGCGAGGGCACCACCGGCGAGGTGATCCTCCCCTCCACGCTGGCGGGACGAGGCGCCGGGGACTACTTCTACGGGCGCGTGCGGGTACACCGCGTGATCCCGGACATCCTCGCGTACGAGAAAACCCTCGTCGACGCCTATCTCGATACCCTCCGGGCCGGTGGCGCCACGGACGATGACATCTTCGCGGAGAGCGTCGGCGACTCGACCTCCTACGTCGTCGTCACCCACTGCCACGCCACCGCGGGAGACTCGATCGCCGCCTTCGCCGAGGTAAAAATCGCGTACACGATCTACCTGATGAACGAGGCCGCGCTCGTCACCCCGCCCACCTGCCTGAAACGGAAAATCAAGGAGGTCGCGGAAGACGCGGCCACCTTCCAGCCCGTCTCCGCCATCACCCCCTACCTTAAACAACACGGCCTCACCCGCCTCAAGAAAGGCGACGAGGCCACCCTCGTCATCCCCTTCGCGATAAGCCGCGATGCGGTGCCCGACCTCGGCCTCCCTCCTTACTCCACGCTGGTGTATAGGCTCGAGATCGTGGATCTCAAATAAGACATATTATTAGTGGTTAGTGCTTGACGAGAAGGGCTGAAGGCCCGCCATAACCCAGCCCAACGCATCGCGTTGGGTGATGGATATATCATACCGTGTTGCGCCCTGAAGGGGCAGCATATTGAAAATGAGTATGCTGCCCCTTCAGGTAGGGTGTTCAGTTTCGTGTACCTGAAAATTCGCTAAAAATTCATTTTTCGAGTCGTGTAAAAAGTAGGTTTTTAGGGCTTTCCATTTCACGAGATTTAATGCGATCGTCATTGTCTCGTCAAGTAAATCATATATCTTTGCAGTTCAAATCAATAGAAAGAATGCCATCATGAAAAAATCTGACATGGAATCGGAAGCTTCCCGGTTAAAGAAGGAACTATCCCGGTTAAAAAAAGAGAACAAGTCCCTGGTCACTAGGCTGGAGACGGCCAGACAAAAGACGGCCAATTTACAGAAAGAATTAAAAAAAAAAGACGTTCGGCGCGTCGTGTCGAGCGAAGAACAGGTAGAATCACTCTCGAGCCAGTTGCCGGGCATAGATATCCCGAGCATGTTGTTCGATTAAGCACCATGCTCTACAGTCGCGCGAATTGCGGGTTGCGCTCGGTGGTGGAAATCCTGAACGTGGTCAACGAATCTTTTGACGGGCTCTTGGGGGATATACCAAGTTACAGTACCGTGGAGAATTGGGTAAAAAAATGCGGGCTAGAGATTTATCGAACGGCGGGATCCTCGTTGCGCGGTACCGGTTAC
>JAISAV010000040.1 GCA_031266545.1 Odoribacteraceae bacterium
GATAACCCCGTGCAAGCCGAAGGCGCGGCTCGGGGTAAGGGGCATCCTCTCCTCTCAACCCCGTAGTGGGTTGAATATTTCACGTGCCAACCCGTTGATAAACTCGTTCAACCCGCTACGGGGTTGAGGAGAGAGAGATGTGCCTTACCCCGAGCCGCGCTACGCTTGCACGGGGTTATCGACATTTGACACCTTACGGTGTCAGCCCTTAATTTCGCTATCATTTCCTTAAGTTGACGGCATTGGGCGTTGCCCTACGCTATTGCTTGACGGGCTTTCAGCCCTTAACTTGATGACATTGGGCTCCAGCCTACGCCGGGTTAAAAGCAAGGCTCCAGCCTTGCACGATCTGTTGAGTTGCAAGGCTGGAACCTTGCTTCTACCACGACGTAGGCTGGAGCCTACGCCGAGCAAATTCCTTAAGTTGACGACATGGGAGTGCGGGTCGCTACTAGTTGAGCTTCTCGATAAGCTGGGACAGGTTGGAGGTGAAGAGTTTCACGGCGATGGCCAGCAGGATGATCCCGAAAACCTTGCGGAGGAGGTAGACGCCTCCCTTGCCGATGAGTCGCTCGACGATGGAGACCTTCCTGAGCACGAGGTAAATCACGAGGATGTTCAGCAGGATGGCGATGAGGATATTCACCACGTGATAATCGGCGCGCAGGGAGGTCAGCGTGGTCAGCGTGCCCGCCCCCGCGATCAACGGGAAAACCAGCGGGACCACCGTGGAGGAACCGGGAGGGCCGTCGTTCTTGAACACCTCGATGCCGAAGATCATCTCGCACGCGAGCACGAAGATCACCAGCGCGCCCGCCACGGCGAACGAGGAGGGATCCACGCTGAAAAGCCCGAGCACGATCTCCCCGATAAACAGGAACGACACCAGCACGACCAGCGAGAGCGCTGCGGCCTTGAAGGCGTTGATCTCCCCCCCTCGCTCCCGCATCTGCAAGATGATCGGGATCGAGCCGGTGATGTCGATCACGGCGAAGAGCACCATGAAGGTGCTGGCAATCTCTTTTAAACTAATCCCGGTGAGGTAATCCATGTTTCGTGTCGTTTTTGAACACGCGAACATAGTGAAAAATTACGAATTACGAATTACGAATTACGAACAAATACGACCGTAATCAATGCGACTCTCTTGTAAAACCTCTCGCGGCCGCCCGTAATTCGTAATTCGTAATTATCCCGCGGCCGCCCGTAATTCGTCATTTGTCATTCGTAATTATTCCCAATTTTCCTGTATATTCGTGCCGTGAAAAAAATAACATTATGTCGCATCTGCCACCTTTAATAAGCGATCTGGCGCTTATCCTGATCACGGCCGGGATCATCACGATCCTGTTCAAGTGGTTAAAACAGCCCGTCGTGTTGGGCTACATCGTGGCGGGCTTCCTGATCAGCCCGCATTTTTACCTGCTGCCCTCGGTGGCGGATCCCGGGAACATACAGGTCTGGGCGGATATCGGGATCATCTTCCTGCTCTTCGCGCTGGGATTGGAGTTTAGCTTCAAGAAACTGATCACGGTGGGCGGCACGGCCTCCATCGCCACGCTGCTGAACATGGGGGCGATGATCGCCGTGGGGTACCTCATCGGGCAGTTGATCGGGTGGACGCAGATGGAGTCGATCTTCCTGGGCGGCATGCTCTCGATGTCGTCGACGACGATCATCATCAAGGCGTTTAACGACATGGGGTTGCAGAAGAAGAAATTCGCGGGCATCGTCTTCGGGATGCTGATCGTGGAGGATTTGGCGGCGATCCTGATGATGGTGCTGCTCTCCACGGTGGCCGTGAGCAAGCACTTCGCGGGGATGGAGCTGATCGAGAACGTGCTGCGGCTCGTCTTCTTCATCGTGATCTGGTTCGTGGGGGGGATCTACATCATCCCGAGCCTGCTGAAGCGGTTCAAGCGTTACCTGAACGACGAGATGCTGCTGATCGTCGCCGTGGGCCTGTGCCTCGGGATGGTGCTGTTCGCGAACGTCGTCGGCTTCTCCGCGGCGCTAGGCGCCTTTATCATGGGGTCGATCCTGGCGGAGACGATCGAGTCCCGGCGCGTGGAGCACCTGATCGAGCCGCTGAAAAACCTGTTTGGCGCGGTCTTCTTCGTGTCGGTGGGGATGATGCTCTCGCCGGGGATCTTCGCGGGGCAGGGCTGGGTGATCTTGACCTGCACGGTGGTGGTGCTGGTCGGGCGCGTGATCTTCGCGACGCTGGGCGTGCTGGCCTCCGGCGAGGGGTTGAAGGTATCGCTGCAATCCGGCTTCAGCCTCGCGCAGATCGGGGAGTTCTCCTTTATCATTGCGACGCTGGGGATGCAACTGGGCGTGATCAGCGCCTTTATCTACCCGATGATCGTGACCGTGTCGATCATCACGACGTTCACGACGCCTTATTTTATCCGCTTCGCCGACCCGGTCTACGCGGCGCTGGAGCGCGTGATCCCGCGGCGCTGGGGCAAGCTGATCAACGGCTACACGGCCTCGCGCGAGAAGAGCGCGAACCGGCAGGGCGACTGGACGCGGGTATGGCGGGGCGTGCTGTCGAAGGTGTTTATCTTCACGCTCCTGTCGCTGGCCGTTTACCTGCTGGCGCGGCAGTACGCGATCCCCCTCGTGACGGCGGGGATCCCCGGCACGTGGGGGGCGGTGCTGGCGGCCGCGCTCGCACTCGTGCTGATGAGTCCCTTCCTGGCGGGGCTGGTGTTGCCGGGGAAGCGGGTAAAGGCGGAAATCGGCCGCCTGTGGGCGGATAGCCATTTTTACAAGGGACTGCTGGTCTCGCTGTCGCTCCTCCGGGTGGTCGCGTGCGTGTCGCTGATCATGCTGGTGCTGGTGCCCTTGTTCCCGGACGCGATCGGGTGGTTGCTGGTGGTCGCCTTCGCGATCATGCTCTCGCTCGCCTTCTTCGAGGGCTTCCGGAAACGGCCGGAGGCGATGGAAAAACTCTTCCTCGAGAACCTGACCGAGAAGGAACGGCTCGAGGAACGCGAGCAGGCCATCAACCGGCAGGTCAAGAGCCTGCTGCTGGGGAAAAACGTGCACGTGGAGGAGATCGACGTCCCGCGCGAGACCCCGATCCTCGGCAAGACGCTGGCCGAGCTGAACTTCAAGCAGCGCACGGGCGTCAACATCATCAGCATCATCCGGGGCGAGCGGAAGATCAACATCCCCGACGGCAACGAGATGATCTACCCCTTCGACAAGATCGTCGTGGCCGGCTCGGACGAGGAGATCCAGCAGTTCATGCAGGCCGTGCAGGAGCGAGCATGGGCGGGCGATAGCGGCGAGGGGGCCTTCCAGCAGATCACGCTCTCGCACTACGTGATCGAGGAGGGATCGCCGCTGGCCGGCCGGTCGATCAAGGAGTTGAAGATACGCGAGAAGACGGGGTGCCTCGTGATCGGGGTCGATCGGGCGGGGGAGACCCTCCCGGACTTGAATGCGGATCTGGTGCTGCAACGCGACGACCTGCTCTGGCTGGCCGGGGAAAAGAGCTACCTCTCCGCCTTCGAGGCGAGCTTATTAAAGTGACCGGGCAAAAAAAAGTTGGCCGGTTTCCCGGCCAACTCGCTCACACGTAGAATGACATAAACGTCATTTATCTGTCAAGAGCCTCGAGCGCTGCGAAAACGGCCTCTTTCGTGGTCGGTAACAAATCGAGGGTCTCTTGTAAATTGGTCGTCACCTTGATCTCCTTGGTGGCGTAGGCGTAGGCGCCGTCCTTGATGGAGAAGGCGAGCAGCGTCCCCTCCGCATCGATGGGCATGCTGTTATCGTAACTCTTGACGGTGGTGGTATTTACCATCGTGTAGAGTTGCGCGAGCACGTTGGATCCCTTGCCCTTGAAGAAGACGAAGGTGTCCCCGGCATAGCCCAAGTAATCGGCCAGCGCGCCGAACTTCCCGGTGAGGGCAACGGTTACGGTTGTACTCGTCCCGGTGACGCTCCATAAGACGTCGCAGTTAAACCAGCCTAATTTCTTGAACTGGAACGAGAAGTTTTTATTGAGAGAGAATACCGTGTTGATCTCGCCGGGCATGTTGTCGTTAAAGTTAAGCACGGTGTCGGCTATTTCTTCCCACGCAAATTGCTCTTGCGCGCTGCCGTTTCCTTCCCATATTTGCGTTTGTGTCCAGTCGTCTTTATCCGTGGGGATGCTGACGGAGAGGTAATTCTTGAGGAACTCGTCGACGGGCTGCCCGTTTTGCGAGACGGCCACGTGGAAGAAACCGTCAGACTCGAGGTAACCGCGGCCCCGGAGGTTCGTGTTGGTTCCCGCGAGGATGATCTGGCTCGGCTTGAGCATGGTGTTCACCTCGATGGTATACTCCCCGGTGATGGGCACGCCGTTCTTGGTGAAGACGTCGCCACCGGGGATGGTCAGCTTCACGCCGTTGTTGAGGGTCAGCTCCGTCGGCTGGTCGGAGACCGTGCGGCGGAACGTCTGCTTGGCGGCGTTCAGGTTTTCCTGGATAAAGTCGCAGGCTTGGTAGTTCTTGTTGCCCTTGTTGTCATCCTTCGAGCAGGCGCAGAAAAGCGCGCTCGCGCACAGTAGAGAAAAAAATAAATGTCTCATACGATTCCGTTTTTTGTTTTTATTACTTGTTGTTTTAAAATAAGGGCCGCTTTTCAGGGCCGCCCCTTTTCTTTATGTCGTTTACTTGTCGAGAGCCTTCAGCGCCACGAGGATATCCTCTTTGGTGATGGGCTGCAACTCGAGGGTCTCTTGCAGGTCGGCGGCAATTTTGATCTCCTTGGTGGCGTAAGAATATGCGCCGTCCTTGATAGAAAACGCGAGCAACGTTCCCTCCGTGTCGATGGGCATGGAGTTGTCGTAACTCTTGACGGTGGTAGCGTTGATCTTCGTGTAGAGTTGCGCCATCACGTTAGAGTCTTTGGCCTTGAAGAAGATGAAGGTGTCCCCGGTATAGCCCTGGAAGGCTGCCAGCTCACCCACTTGCCCGGTGAGAGTCACGGTCACAGTGGTACTTGTCCCGGTGCTCCAGTAGACGTCGCAGTTAAACCAGCCGATCTTTTTGAACTCGAAAGAGAAATTTTTGTTGTAGGAGAGTACGCCGCCCTTGTCCGTCCGCCCGTCATTGTTTAACACGGTGTCGGCCGCCTCTTGCCACGCGAACT
Organism: Odoribacteraceae bacterium; assembly: GCA_031266545.1. Lineage (GTDB taxonomy): Bacteria > Bacteroidota > Bacteroidia > Bacteroidales > Marinifilaceae > JAIRKS01. The sequence goes on from JAISAV010000040.1 coordinate 5,152, forward strand.
GGTCGTCTACCTCGACCCCTTCCCATATCTGGGTCCATGTCCCGTTGGCTTTATCCGTGGGGATGCTGATGCCGAGGAACTGGCTCGTGATCGCATCCACGCTCTCGCCATTTTGCAGGACGTTAAGGTGAAAGAATCCGTCGGATTCGAGGTAATACCCGCCCCTGTAATTCGTGTTGGTTCCCGACAGGAACACGTCGCTCGGCTTGAGCATGGTGTTGATCTCGATGGTGTACTCTCCGGTGATGGGCGTGCCGTTCTTGGTAAAGACGTTGCCGCCGGGGATGGTCAACTTCACGCCGTTGTCGAGGGTGAGCACCGTCGGGTCGTTGGACACCGTGCGCTGAAACGTTTGCTTGGCGGCGTCAAGGTTATCCTTGATAAAGTCACTCGCTTGGTCAAGCTGGTCGACACCGTCATCGATGTTGTCGTCCTTGTCCTTGTCGGAGCAAGCGCAGAAAAGGGCGCTCGCGCAGAATAGAGATAAAAATAGTTGTTTCATAACGATACTGTTTTTGTTTTTATTACTTGTGTCTGTTAAAAATGTGCGCATGCTGATGAGTTTTCCCGGTTCTTTTAAAACGCGACCGGGAGAGAAGGGGTCATCCTTTCCCGGGGATGACCCCTTTTAAACGTTATTTATCGAGTTCCTCGAGCTTGGCGATAAGTTCCTCTTTGGTAACCGGCAGCAGGTTGAGGGTTTCCCGTAAATTGGCGATGATCTTGACTTTCTTGGCGGCGTAGGAATAGAGACCGTCTTTTATGGAAAAGGCGAGCAAGGTTCCTTCCATGCCGACGGGTATGCTGTTGTCATAACTCTGGACGGTCGTGGCGTTGACCTCCGTGTAGAGCTGCAGTAGCATGGAGTCGACCACGAAGAAGACGAAAGTGTTCCCCGTGCCGCCCCAGAAACTGGAAAACTCTCCCGTTTGCCCGGTAAGCTCGGCGGATACGGTGGTCTGGTTTCCACCGGGGGGCAAGACATCGCAGTTATACCATCCTAATTTCTTGAATCGGAAGTTAAAGTTCTTGTTGTTGGCAAAAATGATATTAGGGCCTATTACTACCGATCGGCTGACCACGTCTGCGCCCGGTTCTTTCCACGCAAATTGGCCATCTTCAACGTCTCCTTCCCAGATCCATGTCGATGTTCCATCCGCTTTATCCGTGGGAATGCTGATGGAGATAAACTCGCTCAGGTTCGTGTCGACGCTCACGTTGTTTTGCAGGACATTCACGTGAAAGAAGCCATCCGTCACGAGGTAGCCCCCGCCCCTGTAATTCGTGTTGGTTCCCGACAAGAGCACCTCGCTCGGCTTGAGCATGGTATTGATCTCGAGGGTATACGCTCCCGTGATGGGCACGCCGTTTTTGGTAAAGACGTTACCGCCGGGGATGGTCAGCTTCACGCCGTTGTCGAGGGTCAGTTCGGTAGGCTCCTCGGATACCTGGCACTGGAAAGTTGTCTTGGCGGCGGCGAGATTGTCCCGGATAAAGTCACTCGCTTGGTACGTCACATCGTAGTCCGGTTCCGGATCTGTCTCCGGGTCTGTGTTGTCGTCCTTATTAGAACACGCGTAAGTGAAAGCACTCGCACACAATAAAGATAATAGTAGGTGTTTCATTGTAGTAAGTTTTAAAAATTTCTTATTCATGTATGCTAAAGATGCGTCTACGTAAAAAGGGTTGCTTTCTTCCCCCGGAAATATTTTAATTTAACAAAATAGGCCTCCCGTGCCGGGGGAAAGTTCTCGGGAACAAAAACCTCGTGCTTAGCTATTTCATTGGAAAAGTTGCGCTATATTCGCGCACTTGTAAAACGACAATAGATGGCACGACTACTTTTTTTCACGCAGATGTATCCT
>JAISAV010000009.1 GCA_031266545.1 Odoribacteraceae bacterium
GGGAAAGGCAATTCCTGAGCATGCACAAGGTACTGTCCACGCTGAGGAAGTGCTTCTCGCGCGTCCTTCGCGCGTTGTCGTGGGGAAGCGGGAAAGTAAGAAAAACATGGCTGTGCCTCTGGGCAAAAGTATCCAGCAATCATTGGCGGGAAAGGAAGAAAGACAAAAATAAAAACGATCAAATAGACAATTTAATGCTTTGAAATACAAGTAAATATTATTACCTTTATACCCGTGAAAAAACAGGCAGGAGCCTTTCGTGCGTGGTCATCCTGCCTGCTAGAACAATTTAAAAAACGTTCTTGATTATGGTGCAAGGTACGAATTTCCCCCGGATTCCACGAGAAAGACGGGTTAAAAAAAATATGCCCGCCTGTCAATAGCATATGCCCGTTGTGCTAGCGGAAAGCAACGGGTCGAAAAACAAACGCCATGGCTTCTCGAACCATTGAATAGAAATATAAATCTTACTTGAAAAAAATGAAAAAGGACTGTCCATCCGGATTATATGTCGAAAAAAAAGCTTAGCCTGACGGCTATGCCCTGACGGGGTTGAGAGGGAGAAAAGGCCGTTTTTCTATTGATATGGCTGCCCTACGGGCAACAAATAACCGATGCATAATGATTTATATCAGGTTATATAGATAAAAGGAGCCTGCGCTACAGGCAGAAGTAGGAATGCAACACATTGTACAGTAGCCTGAGGCTACTGCCTATATAGAGACGCTCTCTCCGAGAGCGAGCACTAATTCTTAAGTTGACGGCACCGGGCAATGCCCCGTAATTCGTAATCCGTAATTCGTAATTGATTAGAAGTGGCAGCCGATGCTGACGGTCACGTCGAGGAAAGAATTCCCCGTGTATCGCGCATGCTTCAGGGCGCGGAGGTAGGAAGCTTGCACCCGCGCGTAGCCGCGCGTTTCCCCGGTGACGGGGCGCTCGAGGGTGCAGGCGACGTTCCCCTCGAGGCGGGGAAGGGTGAGGTACTCGTGCTCGCGGTAGAGCAGGTGGTCGGCGGTGGCCGGCGCGGGCTGGCTCTCGGACGGGGCGGCGTAGAGACCGTCTTGCCTGGCCTCGCCGCCCCCGGTGGCGCCCCCGGCGCCCAGCGAGAGGCCGAAGGTGTTCTTACCGCGCGAGAGGTAGCGTCCCGCGGAGAGGCGGGCGTCCGCGCCCCACAACTCCTGCTTCCTGAAGAAGGGGTAGAGGGAGGCGGTGAGGGAGCGGCGGGAGTAACCGCCTGCCGCCTGCCACTCCCACGCGGGGTGACCGGCCGTGCGGCCGCGTTGCCCGGTGTAGGCGAGGGAAAAGCGCGCGTCGTCGCGGTCGAGCGTCTTCGACTGCCCGTAGTAGACGATGTGCGAGACGTCGCCCGGCGTGGTCTCCGAGCGGTAGATGTTCTCGTGATTTTCCAGTTTTTCCCTGGCGGCGCGCAGCTCGACGAGGTGCAGGCCGTCGCGGGCCGGCAGGGAGAGCAGGCCGCGATACTCGAGGACGCTCCCCTCGTGGTCGGTGTAACGCACGGCGGTGGACGATTTCTCGCCGAAGTAGCCGCGGCGCGACTTGTAGGTGAACTCGTTGAAGAAGGAGGCCGCCCCGCGCCCCAGCTCCAACTGCAGGGAGGCGCCGTGGAAGGCGTTGAATACCGGCCTGTTCTCGGAGGTGTAGCCGGACTCGCCGAAGAGCTGGCGGCGCCCGAAAAACGCGCCGAAGTCGACGAGCGAGAAATATTGCCGGTCGGTGTTGCCGTAACTGTTGAAGACGACGCCCTCGATGGTGCGCCGGTAGTGGTAGTTTCCCCCCGCCTCCAGCCAGTCGTTGAAGCGGTAGGCGAGACCGGCGGAGAGGCTCATGTCGAGGAGGGTGTTCTTGTGACGGAGATCCACGTGCTTGGCGAGGTTGACCGCCTTGTAGTCGATCTTTGCGCCCAGCCGCAGGCCGCGGTAGAGGTCGACGCTGACGGCCCCGGCCAGCGAGTAGCGTTCCAGTGACTTGGCGCCGCGGTTCGTGTCGGCGTGCTCGACGATGTTAAAGGCGTTGTAACCGGGATCGACGAGGGCCGAACCGCCCATGTCGCGGCCGTGGAAGTTCTCGTACTCGATGGCCCCGTGGACGACCACGGCGCGGTGCAGCCTGAAGAAAGATTCCGTCCGCGCGCCCCACGAGCGGCGATCGCCCGACTGGTGGTAGTTCACGAACCGCCCGTCGCCCTTGTTGAAGTAAAGCTCGGCCACGGAGGTCTTGCGCACGGGCAGGACGTGCAACCCGGCGGCGTTCGGGCTGGTCAGCCAGCCGCTGGCACGCTTGACGTACTCGAGGTTAAATTCCTGCGCGGCGACGGGGGACGAGACCCCCGCCGCCAGCAAGAAATATATGGCGATTCTCTTCAACATACCCGTTTAGTTCCTCAGCGAGGCCCGTTTCCGCTGGTGGAAATCGTTCAGGGAGTTGTTGGTATCCTTGTAAACGATGCGCGCCCCGTTCTTGATGGATGCCTCCGCATCGATCCCGCTGGGATCGGTGGTGCCGTCCACGTCCGCGGTGCCACCCGAGTAGCCGTAGACGATCTTCCCGGCGTTCTCCTCGATGGCCTCGGTGGCGGCCTTGTCCACGTTGCGGTAGAGGGTGTAGCCCTTGCCGTTATCGAACATCACGTAGCCCGCGTCCACGGTAGAGGTGAGACGTTTTTTGTTATCGTCGTACCCCATCCTGAAGACCTCTATCCCGTCGACGATCCAGTCCACAGGGAGCATCTTGCGCACGAGGCTCGTGGTGCTGGTCGAATCCGCATAACGCACGTCGTTGGAGAACGATTGCAGCGAAACGTCCTTCGGCGTGAAGATAAAGAACGCCGGGCAAACCGCGCTAAGCACCCACGCGTTTCCCGCGCCGTACTGGTAGGCTTTCAAGTAATGAGAGGTGGGAATCGTCTCCACGGGGGCGGGATAATAATTCGTGTTGGTAAAGGTCGTGATGTCGTACATGCAGTAATAATCCGGGTTGTTGAAATTAATCGACTGGCTGTACGTGACCGTATTATCGATGGCGCCGTTGATGTTGACGACAAGTTGCTTCCACGGGTCGAGGCTCACCGGGCTGCTGAAATACCAGATGCCCGTCCCGGCAGGGAGCCACCCGTCATTCTCGTAGCTCAGGTTTCCCTCCGCGTTGTAATAAGCGTTCGAGCCGTTCGAGTTATAGGGATAAGAGGTCCCGAAGACAAGGCTATCCAGCGAGGCCACCTGATTGGAGTTGTTGTAGAGAATCACGTACTTGTCCATCTGGAATGTTCCCGACCCGTCGTCCTTCTGGCAACCGCCCACGTAAAGCTCCTTGATCAGCACCTGCCCGCCCTTCGAGACAGTCAGCGAGACCTCGAACACCGGCGCGACCGTTCCTTTGGCCACGGTGATGTTGCTCCGCAGGCCGTTGAGGATGCTGGCCACGACGTCCACCATGCGCACGTCCGTCACCGAAGCCTCGTAGATCCCGACGGGCACGAGGAAGTCGGCCTTGCCCGTGGCGTCTGTCGTCGCCTCGAAGGTCGCGCCGGTGGTGCTGTTTAGCAGGCGTACTTGTATCCCCTCCGTGGCGGAAAAGCCGCCCTCCGCGGGGTAGACCAGTTGCACGGAGACGGGGTAAACCGCGTACTCGTTCTCGTCATCCTGACACGCGTACGTCAACGCGAGCAGGCCCATCAATACATAAATTAGTTTTTTCATCTTTACCTATTTTTAGAGTGTTTACAATTTTAATTTCAATGACAAGCCGTAATAGAACGCGGGGATCCGGCCGCTCCCGTAGAGCGAGGATTCCGTGTTCATCCGGCTGGAGGTGACGCGACCCATGTTGTGCGTCGCGTTCGTGGCGTTAAAGGAGATGGTGGCGAAGTTGCCGATCTCCTTCGTCACGCTGATGTTCGCCGAGTAATAAGGAGATATTTTATCCTCGTCGAACATGAACAGGTAGTTGGTCTTGACCACCATCTTGGCCAGCTCGTTATAGAGCGCCCGGTCGTGCTCCATCGCCCACGCGAACTTTTCGGCGAAGGGAATCTTCGTCTCCATGTCCTCGAAGGTCGTGTAATAAAGCGGGTAGACGCCGATGTAGCGGTTGCCGCCGTAGATATCCGTCTCCGTGGCGGAGGGCATGTAACTCTCCTTGCTCTCCAACACGAAGCCCCGCTGGCCGCCGCCGTACTCGCTCAGGCTCTGGGAGGAAGAATAGAGCGACGCCTCCACGCGCAGGGAGAAGATGAGGCGCGCGGCCGGGATATGCGTGGCGATTGTCACGTTGGAGGCGAGGCGTTTCGTCCGCGTGCCGTTGGAGGAGGTGGACGATCCGGCGTAAAAACCGACGTATTTATAAGGATTCCCGTCGGCCATGTTCTGCGTGGAGTTAGGCATCGAGGAGGTAATCGACTCCTCGATCCCCTTGTAATCGTAGTAGCTCCCGTCCCAGCGGATGGAGGTGTTCAGCGCGCGGATCCTGCCGAAGTCGACCACCCACTCGACGCCCTGCCGCGTGGAGGGCGAGCCGTTCACGGGCATCCCCCGCGAGGTGAAGGTATTCCTGACGAGGTAATCCAGCTCCCGCGCGGGCTGCGCGCCCGTCTTGTCCGTGACGGTGACGACGCCCGTGTTCCGGTCGATACTGTAGGCCCTGTCCGCGGAGGGGATGGGGCAGGACTCGAGGGCCGTCTGGTCGGTCAACTTGTAGGAGAAGGGGGTGTAGCGCGTGACGCCCGTGTAGGAGCGGTGGTTGACGCCCCGGAAGAAGACCAGCGAGAGGGAGACGCCGCTGACCTTCGCCTCGACGGCCAGCTCCTGCCGCGTGCTGTACTGCCACTTCAGGCCGGGGTTATAGAGCAACTGCTCCGGCATGACGTGGTAGGCGTAAAAAATCGTCCCGTCCTCCATCGCCCCCGGCGCGAAGGCGAGCTTCTGCGTGTAGGAAGGCGCGGGGTAGAGGGTGGAAAAGGCGGGCAGCTTCACGGACTTGCCCCAGCCGAACCGCGCCGAGAGGTCGCTCACGCGACGGCCCGCGGCGCCTTCCCATGCGGTGTACTTCACGTTCACGCGGGGCGACAGGCTGTTCACCACGCCGTACTCGGCGCCCCGCACGGAGGTAATATCCGAGCGTAGCCCGGCGGCGAGGCGCAAGCGCGACGAAAGGTTCAGGCTTTCCTCCACGTAGGGGGAGACGTTGTGCATGAAGGGCACCTCGTCGTAGGGATAGGCGCGCCACGTGGGGGCGTAACGCGGGTCGTCGTAATAAAGCCCCTTGCCGAGGTTGCCGGTGGCGGTATATTCGGCGCCGAGCAAGAGGGTATTGTCCACCGCGCCCCACGAGCGAAACCATCGCGCCTTGACGCGGGCGGAATAAGAGACGGGCTTGCTGTCGGTGATCGCCAACTGGTACCAGTACCCCGGCGGGATGTAGACGATCGGCGCGTCGGGATTCTCGTCGTAGCTCGTGGCCACGAAGTAGCCCTCCTCCTTGCCGTGAATCGCCACCGTCGAGGCGGCGCCGGATTGTCGCGAGCGCGACTCGTGGCGCTTGTCGGAATAAGCGAATGTCGCCGCGACTTCCAGCGAGGTGATCCACGGCGCGCGCAACAGCCAGTTGAGGTTCGCGTGCCCGCGGACGGTATTGTCGCGGTCTTTCGTGTAGGTGCCGGTGAAGGCGTCCGGGTCGGACTTGGAGTCGTAACCGCCCACGTTACCGGTCACGCCCGCGGTCAGGCGGAGGGGGCGCCGTTGCCCGTTCATGGCGAGGGTGTAGGTGAGGGAGAGGCCGTTCCGATCGTAGGAGGTGTAAGGCGAGGCGAGGTCGGAGATCGACTTGACGTGCTCCGCGCTCGCGTTCAACACCCCGGCCCTCGCCCCCAGCGCGAAGCCCTTGTTGACGGAGAGGTGCTTCGTGTGGGGTCGCGTCGCCAGCTCCACCACGAAGGGCGAAAGGCCCGCGCGCGTGTTGATCCTGACGACACCCTGCGTCATGTCCCCGTGCTCCACGGAGGGGATGCCGGTGACCACCTCGACGCTCTCGACGTTGCTCGAGCTGATGTTGCGAACGTCCGCGCCGTCTGCGCCGCCGAAAGCGGCGTTCGTCGACAGGCGGACGCCGTCCACCTCCACCGCCGTGCCGAAGGGAACGTTCCCCATCTCGCCGGAGGCGCCGCGGAGGATAAAACGCTGGGGACTCGTGGTGGCCAGGTGCATGGCGCGGTTGGTCGAGCCGCCCGGCAGGAGGCTCATGACGTCCGTCACCTGCAACACCTGCAGGTGGTCGAGGACGGCGCGATCCATCGTGTAGGAGGTGGCGAGGTCGTCCCTCTCCCGCCGCGCCGTCACCTCCACCGCGTCCAGCAGCAGGTTGTCTTCTTGCAACGTGATCTCGACCCCCGTCGTGTCCCCCGTGACGTGTAGCTCTACCGTTCGCTTCACGTGACCGAGGCAGGAGAAGACGATCCCCGCCCGGCCGCCGGGCACCCCGCGGAGGATGAACTTCCCGTCCATCCCGGCGACTGCCCACAGGCCGTGCGCGGGCACGGTCACCGCGGCAAAGCTGACGGGCGTTCGCTTCTTCTCGCTAATTACCCGTCCCTCGACTTGATATTCTTGGGCGCGAATGCTGTAAACAAAGCACGTGATGATGATAAACGCGATTATTCCTGTCTTCATACGGGTTTAAATTCAGACGCGAATATCGTCTGTACCCGGAAATGTCACAATCGCCATTTATAATGAATTATCGCGCGCGCTATCCCCACGCGTGGGGAGAAGAACGCGCGAAAACGAGAAATTCACGCGCGTGAAGAAAAAGTCACTCGTGCAGAATCTTATTCAATCAGCCACCTTTTTATTCCCCGTTCCGCTCGCGAAAATTCCACGCCGATTTTTACCGTTTTCCTGTGGTCGGCAGCATACGGGATAGCATAATCTTTACTGTTAATTTGTTTGAGAGCGTCTTCTGCCGTCGCGTTATCGTCCATTTTGAACTCGAAAATGTAGATACCGTCAGCGGTTTTTACAACGGCATCGGCCCTGCCTTTGCTGCTTTTTACCTCGGTTTGTATAAACTGTCCCATTAGCGTGAAAAGCAGGTAAAAAACGTGCTGGTAATACTGTTCGTCACGGTGTGCCTGCTTGATGGCGTCGTAGGGGATGGCGGCAAAAAACGCCTGCAGCGAGTTCATAAATCCTTCAACGTCGTTTTTCATCAGCTGCCGTAAAAAACCGGTTACCGAAAAAATGCCCGTGGCAATGGGCGTCAGGACATACGCGGGCAAAAGCTCGTTCAAAAAACCGTACTTTACTTCTTCATTCGGAAAGCCAAGCGTGTATTCGTCCAAAACAGTATCGTATGCTTTGATGGTCAAATAGCCACTCTGGTAAAGCAGCGGCACGAGATTTTGATTTTCGTAGCGATAGTCCATGATGGAGACGGCAGGAATATAGACGTTATCCTCGAATTTGCGGATATCGTAATTTTGATTTCTCAATGCCTTTGTTAAAAACGTCGGCGTGCCGGTAGCAAACCAGTAGTAGTCGAAATCCAGTTTCTTAAAGGTATTCAATATGCTGAACGGGTTGTAAATATCTTCGCTGACCTTGGCAAAATGATAACCGTCGTACAGTTTCTTCAGTTTTGTAAAGGCTTCGTCGCGTGACATTTTCCTGCGTTCTGCCAGCGCCTGAATTTCGGGTTGAAAATCCTGCAATAATTCTGCCTCGGAGATACCGCAAATTCCCGCGAAATTTTCGTTCAGGCTTATGTCTTCAAGCTGGTTCAGGTCGCTGAAAATGCTGACTTTTGAAAATTTCGTGACGCCCGTCAAGAACACGAATTTCAAATGCGCGTCAGCACTCTTGAGAACGCCGTAGAAGCCTTTCAGCACGTTTCTGATTTTTTCATTCGCGTCGGGATTGTCCATCGTGTTGACCAGCGACTTGTCGTATTCGTCAATTAAAACGACCACTTTTCGACCTGTCTTTTCGTGCATTGCCGGGATCAGGCTGGCAAAACGAATAGACGGTTTTGCTGCAATAGCCTGCACGCCATATTCGTCCTCGTACTTTTTCAACATGAAGTCAAGCACGATCTCGAGCGATTGCACGTCGCTGTATTCCGAGTTGTTAAAATCAAGATAAATAACCGGGTATCTCGTCCACTCCTTTTCCAGTTCGGCGATTTTCAGCCCTTCAAAAAGTTCGCGTTTCCCTTCAAAATAGGTCTTGAGCGTGGAGAGAAACAGGCTCTTGCCGAACCTGCGGGGGCGACCGAGAAAATACGGTTTCCCCAGCGTTACCAGGCGATAGAGATATTCGGTTTT
>JAISAV010000052.1 GCA_031266545.1 Odoribacteraceae bacterium
AAGGTGATTCGCTTCGCCAAAGTGATCGTGGGAGAATAAACAGGTATGCCGGGGCAATCCCGGCGGAATGAAAAATAAGAGATGCAAAAAAAAGATTATTACGAGGTGTTGGGCGTGGCGAAAAATGCTGACGCGGCCGAGATCAAGAAGGCTTACCGAAAGTTAGCATTGCAGTACCACCCGGACAAGAATCCCGGTGACAAAGAGGCGGAAGAGCGCTTCAAGGAGGCGGCAGAGGCATACGACGTGCTGAGCAACGAGGAGAAACGCCGGCGTTACGACCAGTTCGGCCACGCCGGCATGGGCGGCGCGTCCGGCGGTCACGGCGGCATGAGCATGGAGGACATCTTCTCTCATTTCGGCGACATCTTCGGGGGCTTCGGCTTCGGCGGTTTTGGCGGCAACGGCGGCTCGAGCCGGGGCAGGCGCCCGGTGAACCACGGCACCAACTTGCGGGTAAAGGTAAAATTAGACCTGAAAGAGGTGGCCACCGGCGTGGAGAAGCGCATCAAGGTGAAAAAGCAAGTCGCCTGCGAGCACTGCAAGGGCACCGGCGCAAAAGAGGGATCCTCCTACTCGAATTGCAGCACCTGCGGCGGCACCGGGCAAGTGACGCGGGTGCAAAACACCATCCTGGGCGCGATGCAAACCACCTCGACCTGCCCCACGTGTCAGGGAGAGGGGCGCACCATCAACGCCAAGTGCCCTCACTGCGCGGGCGAGGGGGTCACCGTGGCCGAGGAGGTGATCACGCTCAACATCCCCGCCGGCGTGGCCGAGGGGATGCAACTATCCTTGTCGGGCAAGGGCAACGCCGCCCGGCGCGGGGGCGTGAACGGCGACATGATCGTCGTGATCGAAGAGGAGGAGCACCCGGAACTGCTGCGAGACGGGAACGACCTGCTGTATAACGTCTTCGTGGGCTACCCGGAAGTGGTGCTGGGCGAGACGGTGGAGATCCCCACGGTCGAGGGCAAGGTAAAAGTAAAAATCGAGCCGGGCACCCAGCCGGGCAAGATCTTGCGCCTGCGCGGCAAGGGATTGCCGGACGTGAACGGCTACGGGCGAGGCGACCTCCTGGCCCGCGTCAACGTGTGGGTTCCCAAGAGCCTCTCGAAGGAGGACAAGAAATTAGTGGAGCGGATGAGGGAGGCCGAGGGATTCCACCCCAGCACGAGCGACAAAAAGAGCTTCCTCTCCAAGATGAAAGACATGTTTGAATAACGCGCCATCATGATCACGATCACCCAACTCGGATACATCGTGGCCGTCGACGACTGCCGTCGTTTCTCCGCGGCGGCGGAGCGTTGCTTCGTGACGCAGCCCACGTTAAGCATGCAGATCAAGAAACTGGAAGAAGACCTCGGCGTGGTCATCTTCGACAGGAGTCGCCAGCCGGTGGTACCCACCGACATCGGCGCCCGGCTGATCGAGCAGGCGCGCCTCGTGCTGTCGTCGACGCGGCGCATGGAGGAGATCATCAACGAGGACAAGCAGGAGGCCACCGGCGTCCTGCGCCTGGGGATCATCCCGACGCTGGCCCCCTACCTCCTGCCCGCCTTCATCGGCCACTACACGCGCAATTACCCCAAGGTGCACGTCGAGATCGAGGAACTCGTGTCGGAGGAGATCATCCGGCGCCTCAAGCGGGACACCCTCGACGCCGGGATATTCGTCACCCCCTACCACGATGACAAAATCGTGGAATGTCCCATCTTTTACGAGGCGTTGCTACTCTACGCCCACCCGGAGCACGAGCTGTTGCAACGGGAACGCGTCGACCCGGCGGACCTCTCCCCGCTGGAACTATGGGTGCTGGGAGAGGGGCACTGCTTCCGGGATCAGGTGCTGAACCTGTGCGAGACGCCCCCCGAGAGAGAACAGGGACACCCCTTCGAGTTCGAGAGCAACTCGCTGGAAACGCTCATGAAGATCGTCGACCGGGAAGGGGGCTTCACCATCATCCCCGAGCTGGCGGCGCGAGACCTCTCCCCCGAAAAACGAGAGCAAGTGAGGCCCTTCGCCTCCTACCTTCCCGTGCGGGAAGTCAGCGTGATCTATTCCCGCCACTACACCAAGCGCAAGCTGATCGCCCTCCTCCGCGAGGATCTCAAGTCGGTGATCCCCGCGGAGATGCTGCGAAAAGAACGGGGCGTCGTCGTGGAGTGGCTATATAACAAGCAAAAACATGAAGAAAATAATAACGAATAGCCTCGAGGAAGCGCGCGCGGCGCTCTCCTCCTTTATCGCCGACGAGACGCACGTCGAGAGCATCGCGCGGGCCGGGGAACTGCTGGCGCGTGCCTTGCAGGCGGGCCACAAGGTGATCAGTTGCGGCAACGGCGGCTCCATGTGCGACGCCATGCACTTTGCCGAGGAGTTGACCGGCCGGTTCCGGGAAAACCGCGCGGGGCTACCCGCCGTGGCCATCTCCGACCCCGCCCACCTGACCTGCGTGGCCAACGACTACGGTTTCGATCAGGTCTTTTCCCGCTTCGTGGAGTCCCACGGGTTGCCGGGCGACGTCTTGCTGGCCATCAGCACCTCGGGCAACTCCGCCAACGTCCTGAAAGCCATCTCGGCGGCCCGCGACAAGGGTATGAGCGTGGTCGGCCTCACCGGGAAGACGGGCGGGGCGATGGCCGACGCGTGCGACGTGAACATCCTCGTCCCGTGGAAGGGTTACTCCGACCGGGTGCAGGAGATCCACATCAAGATCATACACGTGTTAATAGAGTGCGTGGAAGCCGCGACGCGGCAGCACGCGTGAGCCTATCCTCCCCACCCCTCCCGGTCTAAACTCCTGTACTGGATGGCCTCGGCGATATGCTGGGGCTTGATTTGCTCCTCCCCGCCCAGGTCGGCGATGGTGCGCGACAGCTTGATGATCCGGTCGTAAGCCCGCGCCGAAAGCCCGAAGCGCTGCATGGCGATCTTCAACAAGCTCACGCAGGCGTCGTCGAGCGCGCAATACTTCTTTAACAAGGCGGGGATCATCTGGGCGTTGCAATAGATGCCGGGGTGATCGTGGAGGCGCCGCGTCTGCAACTCCCGCGCGCGGATCACCCGCGCCTGCACGGTGGCGCTGGACTCCCCCTCTTGAAGGCTGGCGATCTTCTCGATCTCCACGGGCACCACCTCGATATGGATGTCGATGCGGTCGAGCAACGGGCCGGAAATCTTGGAGAGATACTTGTGCACGGCCCCCGGCGGGCACGAGCACTCCTTGGACGGGTGGTTATAAAACCCGCAAGGACAGGGATTCATGGAAGCGATCAGCATGATGTTGGCCGGGTACTCCACGGAGGACTTGGAGCGACTGATGCAGATCACCCGGTCCTCGAGCGGCTGCCGCAACACCTCCAGCACGGAGCGTTTAAACTCCGGCAACTCGTCGAGAAACAGCACCCCGTTGTGCGCCAGCGAGACCTCGCCCGGCTGCGGCCACGTCCCTCCCCCGATCAGCGCCACGTCCGAGATCGTGTGATGCGGCGAGCGGAAGGGGCGGGCGACGACCAGCGAGGCGTCATGCTGGATCTTCCCCGCCACCGAGTGAATCTTCGTCGTCTCCAGCGACTCCTCGGCCGTCATCGGCGGCAGGATCGTGGGCAAGCGCCGCGCCAGCATGGTCTTCCCCGACCCCGGGGCGCCGATCATGATCATGTTATGCCCCCCGGCCGCCGCGATCTCCATCGCCCGCTTGACGTTCTCCTGTCCCTTGACGTCCTTGAAATCCAGCACGTGTTCCCGCTGCAAGTCGTCGAGCGCCGGCGGGGTAAAGGTGACCGGGGAGAACGCCCGCTCCTTCTTCAGGAAGGCGATCACCTCGCTCAGGTGCCGGAAGCCGTACACCTCGAAATCCCGCACGACGGACGCCTCGTTCGCGTTCTGCCCCGGGAGCAGTATCCCCTTGAACCCCTCCCGCTTGGCGTTAATCGCGATGGGCAGCACCCCCTTCACCGGTTGGAGGCTACCGTCGAGCGAAAGCTCCCCCATGAACACGTAACGTTCCAGCATGTCGGCGGGTAGCTGCTCGTTGGCCGCGAGGATCCCGATGGCCAGCGGGAGGTCGTACGACGACCCCTCCTTCTTCACGTCCGCCGGGGCCATGTTGATGACGACGCGCTTGCCGGGGATCTTGGAACCGATCTCTCGTAGCGCCGAATCGACCCGCTCTTGGCTCTCCTTCACGGCATTATCCGGTAGCCCGACAATGATAAACTTGGCGCCCCAGAGGATATTCACCTCGATGGTGATGGTAATGGCGTTAATCCCGTAAACCGCCCCGCCGAACACTTTAACCAACATAAATCTAATTTTTTATTCGGGCGGGAAGTTATAACAATTTTAGCAGATAACCCACTCGCCCGCGGTTTTTTTACATTAACCCGCATTCGGGATAAGAATAACCCGTTAGGGCTTAGCCTCACCTACAAAACCCCGTGTTTAGCATAATCCCCT
>JAISAV010000114.1 GCA_031266545.1 Odoribacteraceae bacterium
CGTTAAAATGCATTTGCCCTGGGGATAAACGCATCGCATTTGGATTTGTCGAGGATTTCGGTTAATATTGCCTGTGATTTTTAACACACACACGTTGTCGATGACGCTATTTAGCAAAAGCCCGTTTCTGGTGTTCTTGTTGCCCGTGGTAGCCGGGATTGTCTGGGGTGATGATCTTTCATTCCTGACGCAGGAGGCCTGTTTTGTCATCGTGGGAGGTTGCATCGTCGGGATGCTACTGTCGTTTCGCCGACGCCGTTTATGGTGGTTGCTGTCGATTTTCGCGGGGGTGCTGCTTTTCACGGCGGCCTTGCTGAGAAGCCGTTCCCCGTTGACGGAGATCGTGCCCGGCGAGGTGTATCGCGTGGAGGGAGAATGTACGGAGGTGTTGCGCGGAAAACGGTATATCATTCGTCTCCAAGAGTATAATCTCTATCTCCAAACCCACGACACGGTCGTGCCCTTTGTCGTGGGCGACCGGTTGAGCTTCTCGGCGAGGCTCTTCCCGCTCAAGCGATCCGTCGACGTGCACGAGTTCGATTACGACCGCTACTTGCGACAACTGGACGTCGATCTCCGGGCCGTGCCGACGACGGGGATCGAACGTTCCGGGCACGTCCATACCTTCTATTCCTTGTGCCAAGAAGCGCGCACATCGTTGACGCGCAAGTTGACCCGCGTCGTGCGGGACACCGCCACGCGGGCGCTGCTGCAAGCGCTCTGCCTGGGGGATCGCTCCGGGATCTCGCCCCGCGTGCAGGAACTCTTTAGCGAGAGCGGCACGGTACACTTGCTGGCCGTGTCGGGGTTGCACATGGGGGCGATCTACCTGCTGTTAAGTTATTTCCTCAAGATACTGCGCGTGCCCAAGCGCACGCGGGCGGGGTGTGTCTTCCCGTTGCTATGGCTCTTCGCGGGGATCACCGGCCTCTCGCCCTCGGCTGTTCGGGCGGCCACGATCCTCAGTTTCGTCATCATCGGGCAGTTGCTGGATCGGGATTATCGGGCCATCAATGCCGTGTGCGCGTCCGCGTTTATCACGTTACTGATCGCCCCGCACCTGCTCTACTCGGTGAGTTTCCAGATGTCTTATGCCGCGTACACGGGCATCGTGTTGATACTGCCACTCATGCGCGTGAGCTTGAAGAACTCGTTTATCGCGAAAGTCTACTCGCTTTTTTCCTTGAGCCTCGCAGCACAGATCGGCACGCTCCCGCTGATCGCCTATTATTTTCATACCATCAACCTGAATAGCGTGATGATCAACATCGTGGTGGTGCCCATCGCCTCTTGCCTGCTCTACGTCGGGGTTGTATGCCTCGCCCTCCCCGGCGCGCTGGTCTCGTTACTCTCCTTTGTCCCAGTGGCGATTCATTACTCGATCCTCTTCTTGCTGGAACAGTACCAGCGAATCTCCGCCAACTGGTACGAGCTATACCCGACGACCATGCACCTGCTCTTTTTTTATGCCATCGTCCTGCTGGGGATAGCCTATCTAAACAAGCGAAAAATACTCGTGCTCAGGGCAATCTGCGTCACGCTATTTCTCTTTCTCCTCTACCACGGGACGATGATGTACCGGGGACAACACCGCCAAGAGGTGGTCGTCTACGATCGCTATCGGCGGGGAGAGGTGCTGCTGAATTACCGCGGGTATTACACGTTTTTGGTCAGGAGTGACACCACCGCCCCGGTTCCGCCCTACGCGGCGGCCAATCACTTGAAGGCGCTTCCCGACAACGCCGGTTTTATCGCGAGGGACATTCGCGTCGAAGAGAATCGCCTGATCACTCCTCGTCTCACGCTTTACGTTGCCGACGAGCAATACAGGATCCCGGGCAATGCCGACATCGTGGTCGTCACGGGTAATCTCTATCCCAATCGTTTACAGGGAGGAGTCGTCCCGTCGGTGCGGGTGATCGTCGATCGCTCCAACTCTTTCACTTGCATCCGGAGATGGGAAGAGTGGGGCGCAAGACAGGGTATCCCGATCGAAAAAACCGGCGAGAGCGGGCCGATTATCATCCCGTTGGAGAAGTAGCGCTTGACCGGTGGTAGAATTTTATTAAGATAAATCACAGATTTTCTTTGGCGGAATAAAAAAAAGATGTACTTTTGCCGTCCAAAGTTAGCAAGTATATAACAATTTAAGATAATCGCCATGAAACGGACATTTCAACCATCGAATAGAAAAAGAAGAAACAAACACGGTTTCAGAGAGAGGATGTCTACCGCCAACGGTAGAGCAGTTTTGGCCAGAAGACGGGCCAAAGGAAGAAAAAAATTGAGCGTGTCTGACGAACGCAGGCATAAATCCTAAATATAAAAAGCTGTTCTCACGGACAGCTTTTTTTCTTGCACCCGCCGCAGCAACCATTTCTCCCTTTTCTCTTCACGCCCCGGTAGATCCCTCGCACCACCAAAAAAAGTGCAAGCGCGATGATCAGGTAGGTGATTACCTGCTGGTAGTCAACCGTCATAACGGGGAGACCGAGTATCCATGTCCCCCGGTCTCGCTTATTTGTACTTACAATATCCATCCCAAGAGTAGTTTTAAAACATAACATGTCCCCCACGCCAGCGCCGTCGTGTAGCCCATCACGAAAAATCCCCATTTCCAGCCTGCCTCCTTGGATATCGCGATAACGGCCGCGAAGCAAGGCGTGTAAAGCAGGATAAAAATCATAAAGATAAAGGCGAGCGCCGGGGAGTAGTATGCCGATAAGCGCTCCTTCAACAAATCGCTATCTTCATCCTCGTTCCCGGAGTCGTCGCCCAAGTACAGAATAGACATGGTGCTAATCACGATTTCCTTGGCCGCCATGCCGGTCAGGAGGCTCACCCCTGCCCGCCAGTCGAAGCCCAGCGGCTCCCATATCGGCTCCATTCCCCGGCCGATGCGACCGATATAGGAGGTTGCCTGCCGCTCGATCACCTCCTGCTGGCGTAGTTCTTTCAGCATCTGATCGTGCCGCGAGAATTCTTGCAACTGTTGCTCGCGTAACTCCTTCAGTGCCTTGCTCACGGGAAAATATCCCAGCACCCCCCATATCAATTCTTTTTCCTTCTTGACACGATTCATCAGGGAGGTTGATTGTCGTTCGATCACCTCCTGTTGGAGTAGCGCTTCCCACATCTCCGCGCGGTGGGAGTCGCTTAACGAGACCTCCTCTCGCTGTTGCTCGTATCGCGCCTCCATCTCCTTGTTCAGCGGGAAATAGCCCAGCGCCCAAATCAATATCGAGGCAATCATGATGATGCCCCCCATTTTTTTCAAGTACTGCTTGCCCTTGTTCCACATGTGTCGCAGGGTCGTGCGCAGCGTCGGCATCCGGTAGGGTGGCAATTCCATGACAAAAGGGGCTTCTTCCTTGTTAAACAGGGTCTTTTTAAAGAGTTTCCCCATCACGACGGCCATGAGTATCCCGAACAGGTATATCCCGAACAGGGTGATCGCCGAGTAACTCTCGAAAAACGCCCCCACGAACAAAAGGTAAACCGGCAACCGCGCGCTGCACGACATAAACGGGTTAATCAGGATCGTCAGCAAGCGATCGTTCCGGTTTTCCAGCATGCGCGTCGCCATGATGGCCGGCACGTTACAACCAAATCCCATGATCAGCGGGATAAAACTCTTCCCGTGCAACCCGATCTTGTGCATCAACTTGTCCATGATAAAAGCGGCGCGGGCCATGTACCCCGTGTCCTCCATAAACGAGATAAAGAAGAAGAGTATCAAGATATGCGGCAGAAAGACAATCACGCCCCCTACCCCGTTGATAATCCCGTCAATCAACATATCCCGCAACATTCCCTCGCCCATGCCGTTCTTTACCAAGCGATTCAAGGCGACGACGCCCTGCTCGATCCACTCCTTCGGGTAATTTCCAAGGGCGAACGTGACGAAAAACGTGACGAACAGGAAGAATAAAAACAGCGGGATCCCCAGGATCTTGTGCGTTAATACCGAGTCGATATACGTGGTTCTGCGGTGCTTGTCCACCCGCGTCTCCCGGTAGGTCTCTTTTAGCGCCCCCGATATAAAGCCGTACTTCGCGTCAGTCACCACCGCCTCGACCGGCTCCCCGTAAAGGGACTCGATCCGGGCCGTCTGCTCCCGGCATATCTCGTTCAAGCGCTCGTCACGCGCACCCCGGTTGATAAACCGGAGAGCCTCGGAGTCCTTCTCCAAAAGCTTCAACGCCAAGAGACGGGGCGAGATCTCGGCCACCAGATCCTTCTCCTTGTCCAGTTCCGCGCGAATCGCCACGATCCCCTCTTCTACCTCGTTGCCGTAGTGGATGTGCACGTGCCGCACGTACTCGCTTCTCCCCTCGTACACCTCGATCACCTCTTGCAGCAACTCCTTCACGCCCTTCCCCTTGGCCGCGACGGTCGGGATAATCGGCATCCCGATCAACTTCCCCAAGCCCTGGTAATCGAAGACCGCCCCGGAACGCTCCAACTCGTCATACATGTTCAGGGCGATCACCCCCTTGACATCCATGTCAATCAACTGGGTGGTGAGGTAGAGATTCCGCTCCAAGTTGGACGCGTCCACGACGTTAATGATCACGTCAGGGGCGTTATTCATGATATACTCCCGGACAAAACGCTCCTCGCTGGAATAGGCCGTCAAGGAGTAGGTGCCCGGCAAATCCACCACGTTAAAACGGTAACCGCCAAACCGGAAGCGAGCCTCCTTCGCGTCCACCGTCACGCCACCATAATTCCCCACGCGCTCCGAGGAGCCGCTCACGTAATTAAAAAGCGTGGTCTTTCCCGCGTTCGGGTTGCCGACAAAGACCACGTTGATATTCTTGTCGCGCTCCTTCCAGTGCTCCGCGAAAACCTCCACGACCTCCTGCAACTCTCCCGAAACACCGACGATGTCGGAAGCCTCTTGCAAGGAGACAATCTCCACGAACGCGGACTCCCGGCGGCGCAACGACACCTCGTAGCCCATGATGGAATACTCGATCGGGTCGTTCAACGGGGCATTCTTCACCGCCTTGACCACCTTCCCGCGAATAAAGCCCATCTCGTTCAAGCGCTTGCGAAAAGCGCCATACCCCTTCACCTTAACGATCACCGCCTCCTCGCCTGTCTTCAATTCTGCAAGTACCATATATTTTCAGTTTCGTTTTCCTTTCGCGAAAGTAAGCATTTATGTTATACTTAATCTAAATAAAGATAGATAAATTATCCCCCGCGTAAAACTACGCGTCTCGTCAGGGTTATCCGCGAATTATTACTATCTTTGTAAAAGTTATTTCAGGGCATGGAACAAGAAGAGAAAAACTGGAAAAGTATCGACGAGTTGCTATCCTCGACGGGAAAAGTCCTCAACATCTTGGAGGAAGAAATTGATATCAACGTGCAGCGCCAATACATGGCTCTATCGAAACGCCTGCTCGAAACGGCACAGGATCACAGCGCGTTATTGCAGCAGGCTCACGATGATATCGACCGCCTGTCCGACAAGACAACGAGTGATAGCGAGAAAAAAAAACTGCTCGTGCTGCTCGCCACGATCGACGATATATCGGTCTACCGCACCATCGAGATTTTCGCCAAGAAGAAAACTCCCCTGCAAAAATGGGCCACGGTAGCCCTCCAACAATCCCGCATGTTGATCCAATCCATGCTCATGGACGAGGCAACCGTCTTCGTCTCCACGGGACTGGGGGGACACGGGGCCGATTTGCGATATTTTTGCGTTTTTATCGCCAACTCCGAGACCGCGTTACAGCCTTATCAACGCGACATCGTCCAAAAAGAGACGGAACTGGCCATCAATGGCATCAAGGGAACTATCGAGCAATTCGAGTTCCACGACCGCTACATCATGCTGACGGCGTTGCTGTCGATCCACGCCAACTTGAAAGAGGTATTTAAGAGCATCATCAAGGAGTGCAATACCTACGGCCATTTCTTACACGAACAAATGATCGTTACCAACGTGAAGAAACTAACCGTCAAAGAGATCGACGCATTTCTACACGAAGAGGAATCTAAGAAGTCCTAATCCAGCATCAGGCTCATCCAAGGAGCAGATCCCGGTTGACAGCGCGATAACCAACCGGTCAACGTTCTCGCGTCCATCTCCACGGGCAACGCCCCCGTCTGGCGCTCGACGCGATGGCATACACCCTCGTCCAGCACGAAAATCCCCGAATTTTCCGGGAGCATCTCGTCCGTGAACTGTATCGCGAGGCGCTCCCCCGGGTGACTGTCAGCATAGAGGCGCAACAACTGCCCCGCGTCCACGACGCGCGCCATCCCGTGGTGCACGACCGGCCCCTCGCTAGGCAACTCTCGCCACTCCTGACGCCATCCCTTCCAGCGGCCGGCAAGCGCTAGCACGAGCGCACGACGGCCCTCGCACGAATCGCATGAATACTCTTTCACCCTCACGCCTCCCTCCATTGGCTCCGCGAAAGCGATGCCCACGACGGCGCCGGTATCCGAAAAGACCCCCAAAAGCGCGCCCTCGCTGCTCAAAAGATCTTCGACGATCACCGTAAAATCCGCCCGGTCATGCTGTACGCAACACCCTCGTTCCCTCATCCGCGCGTCAAAATAAGCGTAAAGATCCTCCATCCTCTCTTCCCCCGGTCGCACCTCTCGCACCCCCAGCCCGGTGGGCCTCCTCCCCTCCCCCGTCTCCTCCTCCATGCGATAATCAAACACGGCAACGTACCCTTGCCTATAGTAATAGTCGAACAACCACGGCTCCTGCGGTATCAAGATACTCAGCGCGACGCCTCGTGCTCTCATTTTCTGGAAAGCGTCCGCCAGCAGGCGTTTCATGATCCCCTCTCCCCGGTGCGACGGGTGTGTGCACGCCCCGGAGATATACGACGCGTCGATCATCCCCCCGGCATACGTCATCCGGTAAGGGATCATCTGCAAGGCAGCCACCATCTCGCCCGTCGCATCGCGATAGACCAACGTATTTCCCTCCTGATACTTGGCATCGAAATAGAAACGCGTGAACGCCTCCGTGTCCTCGAAACAGAGACGCCACAGCGCCATCACCTCCGCCCGTGACGCTTCATGCTTCATAACTCATTTTTCATTTTTTACGCGAACTGTATAAGCATGTAATATCACCACCCGCCCAATGCACCGAGGTCACGGAAGATACTCCGCGACGCCTTTCTCCAACAAAAGGTGGGGATGGTACGACAATTTTGCCTTTCGCAATCCCGGCAGGCCCAAGTCTTCCTCCCTATTAATATAGGTGTATTGCTCCGGCACGTGACGCACGAACTCTTGGTTAATAATATTATAAGCCCCGTCGACCGACGCATCCGCCTTCTCGATATGCACACCAAACGTGTCGGCGGTAATCGGCGCGCCATACGCGAAGGCGACCAACTTCCCCTCCACGCGGATCGCGCCCCCCAATAACCTCAACTCCTCCATGTGTTGCAGCGCCAAGGTCAACGCCTTGCGCTCGTTTAGCAGGCTCTCCGAATCGGTGCACCCGTGTCTCCGGCACCACTCCTCCTCTAACTCGAGGCACTCCGGTACCAGTTCCGGGGTCAACGGCATGTACTCGTACGCGTACACCCGCCTGAACTTATTCACGTGATTGCGCTTGGACTGCAGATACTTCCCCTTCAAGTCGATGAGATCCTGACGCAGGTAGATATAATCGAAATAATCGCGATTAGACTGATAATGAAACTTGCCAGGAAACTCCCGCTCCAACCAGATCGCGAGCCGGGGGATAATTCCGAACAAGCGCGTCGCGTCGCCCCGCTCTCGGTCCTCTTCCAGCAATTGCTCCACGATGGCCCGGCCCTGCTCGCCCGCCTCGGGCACGAGATAAACGACCCGCGTCCGTTCCAGCACGAAACGCAACACCAGCACGCCGGCGATCATCGCGAAACTTCCTCCCGTGAGAAATTGCCAGCTATACAAGTTCACGAACGACAGGTTACAATCCTTATTGTCCACCCCGGACAAGCGCGAGGAGAGAAACTCTCTGTCCTCTAACTCTATTTTCTTAAATGCTATCATTTTTTTCTCCTTCCATAGTTTTCGCGCCCCGCGCGCAAATCTCCCGCGAATATACTACAAAGTTTTAACTTTAAATAAACCCCGCGCATTTTACCCGCGGGCTTTTCGAACGGGAGTTAAAGTTGCCCGTTATCGATTTTATTACTACCTTGCGCCGTTTTTGAATAAATTCGAGTCATATAAAAAAACCTATTAACTATGTACCAAGGCATCAAGACAGTATCATTCGCGGAGGCGGTAAAGGTAGTGAAGTCCGGCGACCGCGTGCACGTCCATAGCGTGGCGTGCGCCCCGCAAGGTCTTATCCAGGCGCTGTGCGAGAGAGGACGCGCCGGGGAGTTGAAAAACGTTAGCATCCAGCACCTGCACACGGAGGGACCCGCACCCTACGCCGGGGCGGACTTGGAGGGCGTGTTCCAGCTTGAATCTTATTTCGTCGGGGGTAACGTGCGGCGGGATACCCAAGAGGGGTACGCCGATTACGTCCCCGTCCACCTGGGCGAAACGCAAAAGTTGATCCGGAGCGGCGTGCATCCCATCGCCGTGGCCATGATTCAGGTGTGCCCGCCCGACAAGCACGGGTATGTATCGATGGGGACGTCCGTCGACGCCACGCTCGCCGCCGTGCAAAACGCCCGCACCGTGATCGGGGTGATTAACCCGCACGTGCCGAGGGCCTGGGGCGACGCCATGATCCGGCTCGCGGACATCGACATCCTGTGCGAGGATGACACCCCGCTGATCGAGGCGCACACCGCCGCGCTCGGCGAGGAGGATATCCTGATCGGGAAGCATTGCGCCGCCCTGATCGAGGACGGGGCCACCCTCCAAATGGGCATCGGCGGCATCCCCAACGCCGTGCTCTCGCAACTGGGCAATCACAAGGATCTCGGCATCCACACGGAAATGTTCGCCGACGGCGTGCTGCCGCTCTACGAGAAGGGGGTGATCAACAACCGCGTCAAGAAGCTGGACAAGGGGAAGATGGTCTCCACCTTCCTGATGGGATCCCGGGCTGTCTACGACTTTATCGACGATAACCCCGCCGTGGCCATGATGGACGTGGGGTATACCAACGATCCCTTCATCATCGCGCAGCAACCCAAGATGACGGCCATCAACTCCGCCCTCTCCGTGGACATCACCGGGCAGGTGAACGCCGACTCCATCGGCTGCAAGTTTTACAGCGGGTGCGGCGGCCAACTGGACTTTATCCGCGGCGCGGCGGCCAGCCCGGGCGGGAAACCAATCATCGCGCTACCCTCGTCCACGAACAAGGGGGTCTCGAAGATTACCCCGACGCTGCTGAACGGGGCCGGGGTGGTGACCACCCGCTTCGATATCCATTACCTCGTGACCGAGTTCGGCGCCGTCGACCTCTACGGGAAAACCCTCCAACAGCGCGCCCGGGCGATTATCTCGATCGCCCACCCGCGGCACCAGGAGGAACTGGACAAGGCCGCCTTCGAGCGTTTCGGTAGCCATTACCATTTTATCACGAGGTAAAAGGAGACGATGGATTGGAACACGCTCTTGTCCACGCGGCGCTACCAGCCGGGGAGCACGCCGACGCTATTCCGCTCGCATGACCGCTCGCAGTTCCAGCGGGATTACGACCGGATGATCTTCTCGTCACCCTTCCGGCGGCTGCAAAACAAGACGCAGGTGTTCCCGCTGCCGGGCAACGTGTTCGTGCACAACCGGCTGACGCATAGCCTCGAGGTGGCCAGCGTCGGCCGGTCGCTCGGCGCCAAGATCGCCCAGCACGCGCGGGCCGCCGAACGCGTGGATCATCCCGACGTGCTGGAGGAGATCGGCACGATCGTGAGCACGGCCTGCCTCGCCCACGACCTGGGGAACCCGCCTTTCGGCCACTCCGGCGAGGAGGCGATCTCTGACTTTTTCCTTGAAGGCGAGGGGCAGTACCTGAAGAAGATGCTGACCGACGAGGAGTGGGCCGACATCAGCCATTTCGAGGGAAACGCCAACGCGTTCCGCCTCCTGACGCACACCTTTCACGGGCGACGACCGGGCGGGTACACGATGACGTTTACCTCGCTGGCCTCGATCGTGAAGTACCCGCACGAGGCCCGGGCCTCCGCGAAGGGCTACAAGTACGGCTTCTTCCAGAGCGAGAAGGAAGTATTTCGCGAGGTAGCCGACGCGCTGGGGATGATCAAGTTGAGCGAATCGCCGCTACGATACGCGCGCCACCCGCTGGTCTATCTCGTGGAAGCCGCCGACGACATCTGCTACCAGATCATGGATATAGAGGACTCGCACAAGCTCAAGATCCTCTCTTACGAGGAGGCCGTCGGGGCGCTGCTCAACTTCTACGACAAGGAAGAGGACAAGGAAGAGTTGAAAACGATCGCCCGGACGCAGAAGATCGTCACCGACGTCAACGAGTATATCGCCTTCCTGAGGGCCGGGATTATCAACAAGCTGATCAACGCCTGCGCGGAGGTTTTCTGCCGGAATTACGAGAAGATCATGAACGGCGCGCTGGAAGGGTCGCTCGTTCATCACCTGTCGGGCACGCTCAAGACGGCTTACGAGGCCTGCACGGATCTCGCTTACGCAAGGATTTATCATACCGGTATCGTCACTCAAATCCAGATCGCCGGCTTCAAGATCCTCGCCACCCTGCTAAAGGAGTATATCGACGCGATCCTGAAACCGGGAACTTATTACGCGCGGAATATCCTGTCGATCATGCCGGAGCAATACAACGTCAAGGCAGGAGACTCGCTCTACACGAAAATCCAGACCGTCACCGACTACGTCTCCGGGATGACGGACTCGTACGCGTTAAACCTCTACCGCAAAATTAAAGGAATCGACCTGCCGGAAATACGGTAACGAAGTCAATTACGAATTACGGATTACGAATTACGAGGAGCGGAAGGCACGGGAGGAGCGAGAGGCGCAGGAGATGCGGGACACGCCCGCCTGTCCCGTACGGTCGAGACAGCGCGGCCCGGCGCCATCAATTTAAGGGCTGAAGGCCCGCCATAACCCAGCCCAACGTGTCGCGTTGGATAAAAGACACGGCGTCTATTCTGCGCCCTGAAAGGGCAGCATACTCATTTTCAATATACTGCCCCTCGAGGGCGCAATACGGTATGATATATCCATTACCCAACGCGATGCGTTGGGCTGGGTTATAACGGGCCTTCAGCCCTTAGCACTAACCATTAATCACTAACCACTGACCATTAATCACTGACCACTATTCACGGCCTCGCGTATCGCCTTGCGCGGGCGGGGGCAAGCCCCGCCCCTACAGTGACATTTGGGAATCATCCCGTCGGGAAACATGCCGCAGGAAATCATACCGTAGTACGCCTGCCCGCAGGAGAGCCGGGCGGGGCTATCGCAGGCATTTTGACCCGCGAAAAGGGAGAATATGCATAAAAGGTTTTTCACGAGGAGAGAATTTGTGGGAATTGCTTTAAAAAAAGGCTTGTTTTCTTTGAAACAATATTTGGTGTTCATAAATTTGCGCTTTCATTATAATGGTAAGAATGAAAGTTTAAGCGATAGAAAAATGAAACAAGTGAACAAAACATTCCTGCTCGCCGCCCTCGTGATGTTCGCCGGGGCCTGCGTGGTAAACATGGATGACGAGAGAGAACCGGTCGTCGGTGCCGACGGCTGCGTCGTGACGTTATCCATCGCCGTGTCCGGCCCGGCAGGCAGTCGTGCGATGTCGCCGGAGACCGAGGGGGCCGTGTCTGATGTAGACGTGCTGCTGTTCGACAAGATGACGGACGAGTTTCGGTACTGGGCCATCGGTAGCAACGTGACCCCGAACGCCACGTTTCCCGAAAGAATAACCAGTTTTTCCGTCAAGTTGCCCTCGGAGACATGGACGGTGGTCGTGCTGGCCAACGCACGGGAACTGCTCGAGGCTTCCGCACACGCGGACGTCAAGGCGGCAGTCCTCGCGGGGAGCAGCACGCTCTCTCGTAAAGCACTCCTCGAGAGTCTCGTGATGACGATCGGCACAAACACCCCGTGGGGCAATGCGAAGGTATTCCCGATGTGGGGGTACTACAGGAAAGGGACGTCGACGACCCTGACCGTGGACGAGAACACCGCCACCATCGCCGACGCCATCAATCTGACGCGGGCCGTTGTCCGCGTGGATATCTCGGTGGGCGTCGATGAAGACGATCCCGTGCGAGACGTTTTCTCGTTGGAGAGTGCTCGACTTTATAACCGGAACCGGGCGGGGAGCATCGCCCCAGCGGCCTCGACAGCCCTCGGGAATGCGGACGGCTACGACCCCTCGCAGTGGAACGGCAGCAAGGCCATCGAGCCGAACGTCCCTACATCCCCGCTCTTGGAGCCGGGGCCGATCGTTTACAACATCAACAGCATTCCCACCACGCCCGTGTACCTGTACGAGCGGGAGATTTATACTTTCGAGGCGGAGGCAGGCGCAACAAACAAGTCCTGCCTCGTGATCGGTGGTTATTATGACAATTGCGTCGTGTACTATCGGGTGGATTTTGCTAAGAGCAACGGGAGTTATCTCTCGCTGTTGCGGAATCATAGTTATCACGTGAAGATTAAAGAGGTCCTCGCCGCAGGTTACGCGAGCGTCACGGAGGCTTTCGATAACAAGCCGTCTAACATCGTGGTGGAGATCACCGAGGACGACGGGGCGATCGGGCATATCGTCTTTGACGAGCAGAACTATCTCGGCGCAAGCACGGGAGAGATCATCATTCCCGGGAACGCACAAACCGGCAAGCGGGTTACCGTCAGTACCGACGTTGCCGGTGGTTGGATCATAACCGGGACGTTCGCAACCAGCGAGCCACACGAGGGATTTGACGTAAACTGGCTTACCGCGATCGACCCGTTAACGGGAGTTAACGGGAACGTAACCTTTAATGCGAGCGAGAACGATAGTGGCGCCAAGCGCATCGGTTATATCCACGTGCTGGCGGGACGGTTACATCTTGCCGTGAAGGTTACCCAGCTTGCCACCGGGATATGGATTACGGACACGGTAAACACTGAAATCCAAGAACTTATCTTTGAATCGACGGGCGGCGTGCAGCCCGCCGCGCGACAGTTTTTGCTGCACTGGGTTCCGGCGGGGGCGCAGGTTAATTCCATGTCGATTCCCGCGAGCGGATATCCCGTTTTCGCTTACGATCCCAGTCACCACATGCCCGGCGAGGGAGCGATGATCGGCATCAGCGACCCGTCGGGGCAAATGACCATCGACATCCGTCCCACGGCGCTGACCCCGGGGGAAATCGCCACAAATCCTTTCATCGAGAAAGCCTCGTTGATAAGATTCGTGGCGTTTTACAACGGCGATTTCGCCTCGACTGATATTGAATTGCGCTATGTCAATCACCATACCGCCGTTGACGTGGATGCTATTTACAAGCCCGACGGGGATATTCATTCGTTTACCGTGCGGAGCAACACGGAGTGGTATATCAGCTCCGTGAGCGACCCTCAAAATATATTACAGGCAACTCCTGTCCTTTTGAATTTGTCAGGCGGTTATAATACTACTGGTGAAACGGTAAACTTCAGGTTGATCAATGGCGCTGTCAGCACGAGCGGCGAGGTCACGCTTACCCTTACCGACCCTACCGGCCGAATGGGGGATGTTAGTGTTATCATTAAAGGTGCGGCTTGCGGGACTGAAGGCAATGCCGTTTCCATACGGATTGGTAATAATGATTACCTGACACACATGTATGATACCAAATGTTGGATGGTACAGAACTCGAAGGAGGGTTCTTCCTCTGCAACCCGTTATAATAATAATTCTGCACAGGTTAACGGTTATTATTATACCTATTCTCAAGCAAGCGTGAATAATGCTTGCCCTAATGGTTGGCGTCTTCCCACGTATGATGAAATTGATGTCGTGATAACGGCAGCAATTAATGATGAATATGGTATTGGCAGATGGTGGTGGGGAAATGACGGAATTAATAACGACGCTTTCGCCGGATATTACTTCAACGGCCTCCCCTCGCCTGAATGGAGAAACTGGAACGCTTCTGGAAGTTGGTGGGTTGTTGGCAATAACGCATACTTGTATGGATTACAAGGTTCGCTCGCAAAATATACCGGAGGCGTGGGCTACAATAGCGTTCGGTGTGTCCATGACTAATCCTTTTATTCTTGATTTAGACGATGATATGACAAGATCTTAAACCAATAAATAATGAACACGAAACAGATAGTAAAGACATTATTAGCCCCGGAAAAATCGGCGGGTGCCTCACGCTTGGAGCGGGGAGGGACCGTCGTCGTCAAGGCAATTGCCTTGTCGTCACCCGCGGGCGCGGGGAGCGTGCCGCGGTATTGTTAATCCAATAAACACAGAACCAACATGAAAAAATACACATGGAAGGGTTGGCTGTTGCCAAACAAGCTGACCAAGAACGTGCCGAACGACAGCATCGTCGTCGTATCGACCGCCGGTCAAACCAAACACAACGAGGACGTCGCGAAAGCGATCAAGGAGGATGGCTCTGACATTCAAGAGGAGACCATCATGGACATCCTTAACCGGAGCGACCGCGTGAAGGGCCGCTTCCTGCTCGA
>JAISAV010000156.1 GCA_031266545.1 Odoribacteraceae bacterium
AAGCGTCTGGCGGAACGCGACGCGTGGCAAGGGAAAAAATATAATACATATATATAAGGTATGATAGGACAAGCGATAGTTTACGAGACGCTGGCGGCGCTGGGTATCCCGTTCGATTACATCGAGCACCCGGGGGCGCCCACGGTGGAGATCGCCAAGCGCTACTGGGCAAATCTCGACAGCACGCACTGCAAGAATCTCTTCTTCAGGAATCACAAGGGGGATCGTCACTACCTCGTCGTCTTCGACTGCGATCACGACATGGCGATTCACGATCTGGAAAAGCGCCTGAAGCAAGGGAAGTTGAGCTTTGCCTCCGAGGCTCGCATGGAGCGCTACCTGGGCACGCGCCCCGGCTCGGTCAGCCCCTTCGGGCTGCTGAACGACGCGGGGCGTCACGTCCACCTCTTCCTGGACGAGCGCCTGCTCGAGGCCGACAAACTCTCCTTTCACCCCAACGACAACAGGGCCTCGCTGGCCATCCCGACGGCCGGTTTCCTCCGCTACCTCGACCACGTGGGCAACAGCCGCGAGTGGATCACGCTTTACGAGTAATCACCAACACACGAAATCATGTATAGTATAGCACAAATCGTTGAAAACATCGTCAAACACAAGCCCTACCTGTCGGAATCGCTGGCGGCGGGCATCATTAACATCTCGGCGCTGGCGCGGGTCATCCAGCCGGAGGTGGAGAAGGCCGGGGGGCGCCCCGTCAACCCGGGCGCCGTCGTGATGGCCCTGAACCGACTGGCCCCTTACCTGCAGGTGAGGGAACAGGGACAGTTAAACAAGTTGCTGAACAACATGGGGGACATCATCCTGCGCGGCAACCTGTGTGACTACACGTTCAAGAACTCCGGCTCCCTGCTGGACAACCACGTGCGCGTGTTAAGCGCCCTGCCGGGGCAGGAGGAGGTCTTCTACACGATGGTGCGGGGGGTGTTCGAGACCAACCTCGTGGTGAGCGACAGCATGGAAGAGATGGTCGACGCTTACTTCGAGGAGGAGCAATGCATCTTCAAGCAGAACGGCCTCTCCTCGGTGACGCTCAAGCTGCCCAAGGGGAACATCCTGCAACCCGGCTTCTACTACTGCATCATGAAGGAACTCTCCTGGGAGGGGATCAACCTGATCGAGGTGATCTCCTCCACGAACGAGTTCACCGTGGTAGTGGCCAACGAGCTGATCGATAAGACTTTTGTCGTGTTAAAAAATATCGGCAGGAAATAACCGGCGCTTTTCGCGCGAAATCACTACTTTTGTCGCGCGAGTTTAAAACCAAAACATTAACCAGGTAACTATGTTTGAGAATCTATCGGAAAGGTTAGAGAAATCATTTCAGATTTTAAAAGGACAAGGCAAGATCACGGAGATCAACGTGGCGGAGACCTTGAAAGAGGTGAGGCGCGCGTTGCTGGACGCCGACGTGAACTACAAGATCGCCAAGGAATTCACCGACTCGGTCAAGGCGAAGGCCCTCGGCATGGACGTGCTGACGGCCCTCAAGCCGGGGCAGTTGATGGTCAAGGTGGTGCACGACGAGCTGGCGCGGCTGATGGGCGGCACGGCCGCCGACATCAACGTGAAAGGCAACCCGGCGATCATCCTCATGGCGGGACTGCAGGGATCGGGCAAGACCACCTTCTCCGGCAAGCTGGCCAGCTTCCTGAAAAATAAACGGGGCAAGCGCCCCTTGCTGGTGGCGGGAGACGTCTATCGCCCGGCGGCCATCGAACAATTGAAGGTACTCGGCGCGCAGATCGACGTGCCGGTGTATAGCGAGGAGGGGAGCGTCGACCCCGTCCGCATCGCCCTCAACGCCCTACAGGAGGCCAAGGCCAAGGCGCGCGACGTGGTGATCATCGACACGGCCGGTCGCCTGGCGATCGACGAGCAGATGATGAACGAGATCGTCGCGATCAAGAAAGCCCTCCAGCCCCAGGAGACCCTCTTCGTCGTGGACGCCATGACGGGGCAAGACGCCGTGAACACCGCCAAGGAGTTTAACGACCGCGTCGACTTCGACGGGGCGATCCTGACCAAGCTGGACGGCGACACGCGCGGCGGGGCCGCCCTCTCCATCCGCGCGGTGGTGGACAAGCCGATCAAGTTCGTGGGCACCGGCGAGAAGATGGATGCGCTGGACGTCTTCCACCCCGGGCGCATGGCCGACAGGATACTGGGCATGGGCGACATCGTCTCCCTCGTGGAGAAGGCCCAGGAGCAGTTCGACGACGAGGAAGCCCGGCGCGTGCAACGGCGGCTGCTCAAGAATCAGTTTGACTTCAACGACTTCCTCGATCAAATCCGGCAAACGCGGAAAATGGGGAACTTCAAGGACGTCGCCTCGATGATCCCCGGCATGGGAAAAGCGCTCAAAAACGTCGAGATCCCCGACGACCCCTTCAAGAGCGTGGAGGCGATCATCTACTCCATGACCCCGGCCGAGCGCCAGCATCCCGACCTGCTCAACGGCTCCCGCAGGAAGCGCGTCGCGCTGGGCAGCGGCACCTCGCTGCAACAGGTCAACAACCTGCTGAAGCAATTCGACGAGATGAAAAAGAAGATGCGCGCGGTCATCAAGGTCGGTAAAAAACGCTAAAATCAAACGATCATGGAACTGATAGACGGGAAAAAAATCGCCGGGCAGATCAAGGAAGAACTCGCCGCCGGGGTATCGCGCCTCGTGGCGGCCGGGAAAAAAGTCCCCCACCTCGCGGCCGTCCTCGTGGGCGACGACGCGGCCAGCGAGACCTACGTGGCCAGCAAGGTAAAAGCCTGCCAGGCCGTCGGCATGAAGAGCACGGCGTTACGCTACCCCGCGACGATCACCGAAGAGCAACTCCTCGAGGTGATCGACCGCCTGAACGGCGACGACGACGTGGACGGCTACATCGTCCAGCTCCCCCTGCCGCGGCACGTCCGCGAGGAGAGAATCCTCGAGCGCGTCGACCCGGCGAAAGACGTGGACGGCTTCCACCCCTTCAACGTGGGCAAGATGACGCTGGGCCTGCCCGCCTACCTGCCCGCCACGCCCGCCGGTATCGTGGAACTGCTGGCGCGCCACGGGGTCGAGACCGCCGGCAAGCACTGCGTCGTCGTGGGGCGCAGCAACATCGTGGGGACGCCAGTCGCCGTGCTCATGTCCCGCAAGGCCGCGCGCGCCAACTGCACGGTGACGCTGTGCCATAGCCGGACGCCCGACATCCGCTCCTTCACCCTGCAGGCCGACATCCTGATCGTGGCCATCGGGTCGCCGCGCTTCATCACGGCGGACATGGTAAAAGAGGGCGCCGTCGTCGTCGACGTCGGCATCCACCGCGAGCCTTCCGCCACGACCAAGAGCGGTTTCCGCCTCGTCGGCGACGTCGACTTCGACGCCGTGGCGCCCCGTTGCTCGGCCATCACGCCGGTGCCGGGGGGCGTGGGGCCGATGACGATCGTCTCGCTGCTCCGCAACACCCTGCTGGCGGCCAACCGTTAAACCCCGCCGCCCGTGGTCCTCAACTACATCTGGATTACCTTCTTCGTCGCGGCCTTCGCGGTGGCGCTGGTCAAGCTGCTCTTCCTCGGGGACGCGGGGATCTTCTCCTCCGTCGTGCAGGCCGCCTTCGACGCCTCCGGCAACGGCTTCCGGGTCGCGCTGGGATTGACGGGCGTGCTGGCCCTCTGGATGGGAATC
Source organism: Odoribacteraceae bacterium (assembly GCA_031266545.1). Taxonomy (GTDB): domain Bacteria; phylum Bacteroidota; class Bacteroidia; order Bacteroidales; family Marinifilaceae; genus JAIRKS01. Next base: position 3,686 of record JAISAV010000156.1, read on the forward strand.
ATGAAAATCGGCGAGCGCGCCGGTGCCGTGCGCCTGCTCGCGCGGGTGACCGCCCCCCTCTTCAGGCGCCTCTTCCCGGGCCTGCCCGCGGACAGCCCCGCCCACGGGTCGATCATGCTGAACCTCGCGGCCAACATGCTGGGCCTGGACAACGCCGCCACCCCCGCGGGCCTGCAGGCGATGCGCCAGATGCAGGAGGTCAACCCCGACAAGGGACGCGCCACCGACGCGCAGGTCATGCTCCTCGTGCTGAACACCTCCGGCCTCACGATCGTCCCCGTCTCCATCATGGTCTACCGCGCGCAGTGCGGCGCCGCCAACCCGGCGGACATCTTCCTGCCGGTGTTGCTGGCCACCTACTTCTCCACGCTGGCCGGCCTCGTGGCCGTCTCCGTCTACCAGCGCCTGAACCTCTTCCAGCCCGTCGTGCTGGCCTACCTCGGGGGCGCCTCCTTGCTGGTCGGGGGCGTGCTCTGGTACTTCGCGGGGGCCACCCGCGAGGAGGTCTCCGCGGTCTCCTCCGCGGCCAGCGGCCTGCTGCTCTTCTCGGTGATCGTGGGCTTCATCGTCGCGGGCCTCCGCCGTCGGGTCAACGTCTACGATGCCTTCATCGACGGCGCCCGCGGGGGCTTCGCCGTGGCCGTCAAGATCATCCCCTACCTGCTGGCCATCCTCGTGGGGGCGGCCGTCTTCCGCGCGGCCGGTTGCATGGAACTGCTCGAGGCGGGCGCCGCCTGGGTTTGTCGCCAGGCGGGATGGGGCACGGAAGCCATCCCGGCGCTCCCGACGGCCCTGATGAAGCCCCTCAGCGGGAGCGGGGCGCGCGGCCTGATGATCGACACGATGACCGCGCACGGGGCGGACTCCTTCGCCGGGCGCCTCGCCTCCATCTTCCAGGGGGCCACCGACACCACCTTCTACATCATCGCCGTCTACTTCGGCGCCGCCGGCGTCAAGAACACCCGCCACGCCATCCCGTGCGGCCTGATCGCCGACCTCGCCGGGGTCATCGCCGCCATCGTCATCGCCTACCTCTTCTTCGCGTGAGCGGGCGCGATAAAAAACGCGA
>JAISAV010000168.1 GCA_031266545.1 Odoribacteraceae bacterium
GATCACACCCTGTCGGCGCTGCCGAGCACGTGCGTGGTTTTGTGCTTGTAAAGCTCCCGGAGCGAGGTGCGCGCGGGGTCGAGGTACTTGCGCGGGTCGAACTCCGCCGGTTTGAGGGAGAAGACTTCGCGGATGGCGGCGGTCATGGCGAGACGGCCGTCCGAGTCGATGTTGATCTTGCAGACGGCGGAGGTGGCGGCGCGGCGCAGTTGCTCCTCCGGGATGCCGACGGCGTCCTTGACGGCGCCGCCGTAGCGGTTGATGGTGGCCACCTTGTCCTGCGGCACGGAGGAGGCCCCGTGGAGGACGATGGGGAAGCCGGGGATGCGTTTCTCGATCTCCTCGAGGATGTCGAAGCGCAGGGGAGGGGGCACGAGGATGCCGTTCGCGTCGCGGGTGCATTGCTCGGGGCGGAACTTGTTGGCCCCGTGCGACGTGCCGATGGAGATGGCCAGCGAGTCGACGCCCGTCTTGTGCAGGAAGTCCTCGACCTGATCGGGGCTGGTGTAGACGCTCTTGGCGGCGACGACGTCGTCCTCGATGCCGGCCAGCACGCCCAGCTCTCCCTCGACCGTCACGTCGTGGCGGTGGGCGTACTCGACGACCTTCTTGGTGAGGGCGACGTTGTCCTCGTAGGGGTGGTGCGAGCCGTCGATCATGACGGAGGAGAAGCCGCTCTCGATGCAGGAGACGCAGAGTTCAAAGGTGTCGCCGTGGTCGAGGTGGAGGCAGATGGGGATCTCGCATCCCAGCTCGCGGGCGTACTCCACGGCGCCCTGTGCCATGTAGCGCAGCAGGGTGGCGTTGGCGTACTTGCGCGCGCCGCTGGATACTTGCAGGATCACCGGCGAGCGCGTTTCGACGCAGGCCTGTATGATGGCTTGCATTTGTTCCATGTTGTTGAAGTTGAAGGCGGGGATGGCGTACTTGCCTTCCATCGCTTTTCGGAACATTTCCCGGGTGTTAACCAGTCCTAATTCTTTGTAGCTTACCATAATTGTTTGATTTAAGATATTTGTAACTTTTAAGTGTCCAAAGGTAGTGATTAAACTTGGATAATGGCGCGCGGGGGGCGGGTTATTTTACCAGCGGATTTCTTCCTCGCGGTGTTCGCGGAGGTAGGCGTTGGCGCGGCTGAAGTGGCGGTTGCCGAACCATCCCCCGCGGTTGGCGGCGAGGGGCGAGGGGTGCGCCGCGGCGAGCACGAGGTGGCGTCCCGCGTCGATGAAGGCCCCCTTGCGTTGCGCGTAGGATCCCCACAGCATGAAGACGAGGGGTTTGTCGCGCCCGGCGATGGCCCGGATGACGGCGTCGGTGAAGGTTTCCCACCCCTTGTTCTGGTGCGAGCCGGCCTGACGCGCCCGCACGGTGAGGGTGGCGTTGAGGAGCAGCACGCCTTGCCTGGCCCAGCGCTCGAGGTTGCCGGAGGCGGGGAGGGGGGTGCCGACGTCGTCGCGTATCTCCTTGAAGATGTTCGCGAGCGAGGGGGGCTGCTCGACGCCTTCCGGGACGGAGAAGCAGAGGCCGTGCGCTTGTCCCGGGCCGTGGTAGGGGTCTTGCCCGAGGATGACGACTTTCGTCTTGTCCACCGGGCAGTGCGCGAAGGCGTTGAAGATGCATTTTCCCGGCGGGTAGGTAGGCCCGGCGGCGTATTCTTCTTTCACGAAGCGCGTGAGCGCCTCGAAGTAGGGCTTTTCAAATTCGCCCGCGAGGAGTTCTTTCCACGAGTTTTCTATCTTTACGTCCATTATTTTATTTTTAGTTCGAAGAGTTTGGGCCAGTGCTTTCCCGTGACGTAGATGGTGCCCCGTTCGGCGTTGTGGGCGATGCCGTTGAGCACGTCTTCCTTGACGTTGAGCTTGACTTTTTCGGCCGGGGCGAGCATGTTGGGGAGGTATAGCTCCTCGACGACGGCGCCGGACGCGGGGTCGATGACGACGATGCGGTCGGTGAGCCACACGTTGGCCCAGAGGCGGCCGTTGATCCATTCCAGCTCGTTGAGCGAGTGGACGGGGCCGTGGTGGTCGTAGACTTCCACGGTCTTGGTCTTGTTGAAGTTCGCGGGCGCGAGGTGGAAGAGCTGGTGGGTGCCGTCGCTCATGACCAGGGTGTCGTTCATGGTGGTGATGCCCCAGCCCTGGGTGGAGTAGTCGAAGGTGGCTTCCTGGCGGAATGTCTTGAGGTCGTAGACGAATCCTTTCCGGGAGATCCACGTGATCTGGTAGATTTTGCCGTTGTAGATGGTGATCCCCTCGCCGAAGTACTCGCTGCTGAGGCTGATCATGTCGAGTTGCTTGTTGTTGAAGAGGTCTATCTTGCGTAGCGTGGATTCTCCCTGTATGCCGGTGCCCTCGTAGAGGTATCCCTCGTGGTAGACTAACCCCTGGGTGGAGGCGGAGATGGCGTGGGGGTAGACGTTGACGATCTCGAAGGCGAGGCGGCGCGGCGCCTTGTCCGGCTTGATGACGATGGGCTGGAGGATGCTGCCCTGCCGGTTGCCGGGGTGGAAGGAGATGATCTTCACGTTGTTCGTGCCGCATTTGCCCGGCGGTATCTTGAAGGTGTATTCCCGCGTGGCGCTGTCTAACGTCGCGACGCGGGCGTTGTTGTAGAGGAGGTGGGCCGAGTCGACGGGGAAGCGCCGGTTGTTCGCGTAGGCGACCTTGATCTCTTGGTTGAAGCTGCACGTGTCGTGCTTCGCGGGGCTGACGAACTGGATGCTTTTCACGAAGCGGACGGCGTCGGCGGGGGGGGAGAGGGTCGTGGTCTCCGCGCTTTTCTCTTCGCGCGTGGCCGTGGCCGTGCCCTTGCCCTTGCAGGCGGGCAGCATCATGATGCAGAGCAGCGATATGATTTCGCAGAGCATCGTGCTATTGATTATTGTTTTCCGCGTGCCATTCATAGCCTTCTTTCGTGTCTTTGATGATTATTCCCGCTTGTTTTAGTTCGTCGCGGATCTGGTCGGAGGTAGTCCAGTCTTTGTTCTGCCGGGCCTTGTTCCTGATGTTCATGACCATGTCGACGAGCTTGTCGAGCTGCCGCGTGTCGTCGGTGGCCTCCGGTTGCAGTCCCAGGATGTCGAAGACGACCTCGCGGTAGAGGCGCTTGAGCGTCGTCAGGTTGTCGGCGTCGATTTTCTGGCCTCCCTCGACGATACTATATATAAGGTGCGCGCCGTCGAAGAGGTGGGAGATGAGCACCGGCGTGTTCAGGTCGTCGTCGAGGGCGGCGAGGCAGTCGCGGCGGAGCGCTGCCACCTCTACCGTGTTTTCCGCGGCGGGGACGATCCTGTCGAGCGCGGCGATGGCGGCCAGCAGGCGCTCGTATCCCTTGCGCGCGGCCTTTAGGGCGGCGTTGGAGAAGTCGAGCGGGCTGCGGTAGTGTGCCTGCAAGATAAAGAAACGGACGGTCATCGGGGAGTAGGCTTGCTCCAGCACGTCGTTCTCCCCGGAGAAGAGTTGATCGAGGGTGATGAAGTTGTGCAGGGATTTGCCCATTTTCTGCTCGTTGATGGTGATCATGTTGTTGTGCATCCAGTAGCGGACGGCCTCGTGGCCGTAGGCCGCGGTGCTCTGGGCGATCTCGCACTCGTGGTGCGGGAACAGGAGGTCTAAGCCGCCGCCGTGGATGTCGAAGGTCTCCCCGAGGTATTTCTGGCTCATGCAGGAACATTCGAGGTGCCACCCCGGGAAGCCGACGCCCCACGGGGAGGGCCAGCGCATGATGTGCTCCGGCGTGGCTTTCTTCCACAGGGCGAAGTCGAAGGGGTTGCGTTTCTCCTCCTGCCCGTCGAGCTGCCGCGTGTTGGCCTTGAGTTCGTCGATCTTCCGGCCGGAGAGCTTGCCGTAGTCGTGCCGGTGGTTGTAGCGCTCCACGTCGAAGTAGATGTTGCCGTCGCTTTCGTAGGCGAAGCCGTTGTCGAGGATCTTGCGGATCAGTTCCTGTTGCTCGATGATGTGGCCGGAGGCCAGCGGCTCGATGCTGGGTGGCAGGGTGTTGAGCTGTTCCATGTTCTTGTGGTAGGCGATCGTGTAGCGTTGCACGATTTCCATCGGCTCCACGGCGTCGAGTTTCGCCTTGCGCGCGATTTTGTCCTCTCCCTCGTCGGCGTCGTTCACGAGGTGGCCGACGTCGGTGATGTTGCGGACGTATCTCACCTTGTACCCCGCGTGGCGGAGGTAACGAAACAGCAGGTCGAAGGTGATGGCGGCGCGCGCGTGGCCCAGGTGGGCGTCCCCGTACACCGTCGGGCCGCAGACGTAGAGGCCCACGAAGGGCGGGTGAAGGGGTTCAAAACGCTCTTTGGCCCGCTTGGAGGTATTGTAAAGCACTAAATGATGTTCCATTTTTTCACGCTGGTTGTTGTTAAAAATCCGCTGCTAAAGTAACATACAGGGAAGAAAGTTACAATGTTTTTCGACAAAATTGTGAATCAATTTTTCAGGAACTTATTTATATCGCTTACATTTGCATGAACGGAATAAAGAAAGATTCTGCTTGAAGTGAATGAGATGGAGACGATAATCGATTTATTTGAAAGGAGTTGCGAGCTGTTTCCCGGTCGCCCTTACTTGTGGGAGAAGGTGGACGGGCGTTACGTTTCGACCTCTTACGCCGGGACGAAGGGGGAGGTGACGCGTTTCGCGGGGGCGCTGCTCTCGCTGGGGTTGCGGAAGGGGGATCGCGTGGCCTTGCTGGGCGAGGGATGCAACAAGTGGATCTACGCGGAGCTGGGGATGCTGTACGCCGGGGGGGTGAACGTGCCGCTGAGTATCAAGCTCGCGGATAACGAGATCGTCTTCCGGGTCGAACATTCCGGCGCCCGCTTTCTGGTGGTGTCGGCGAATTTTCTGGGCCGGGTGAGGGGCGTGGCGTCGCGCTTGCCGGGGGTCGAGAAGATTATCGTGTTTAATTTCAACGAGCCGGAGGGGCGCTACCTCTCGTTTGAAGCCCTGATGGCGGCCGGCGAGACGTGGCTGCTCGCGCACGCGGGGGCGCTGCAGGAACGGACGGGCGCGACCGTCGGCGATGATCTGGTGAATATCTCCTATACCTCCGGCACGACGGCCGAACCCAAGGGGATCATGCTCTCCCATAAAAATTACGTGAGCAACGTGTTGCAGTCCGATTCGCTGATACGGATCACTCCCGATTATAAAATCCTGCTTTTCCTCCCGTGGGATCATAGTTTTGCCCACACCGTGGGGATCTACTCCTTTATGTATAACGGCGCCTCCATCGCCTCGGTCGATTTTGGCCGCTCCGGCATGGAGTACCTGCGGAATATCCCGGTGAACCTGAAGGAGGTGAGGCCGACGCTTTTGCTGAGCGTGCCGGCGCTGGCGAAGAGTTTCAAGCGCAACATCGAGGCGGGCGTGGAGGCCAAGGGACGGCTCGCGTGGTGGTTTTATCGCTGGGGCTTGTCGGTGGCCTATCTTTACAACGGGCTGGGCGATCCCGCGGGCAAGGGCCCCCGGGGGCTGCTGAAGCCGCTGGTGTGGCTCTGGGACAAGGTGCTCTTCTCGAAGATCCGCGAGGTGTTTGGCGGGGAGTTGAAGTTTTTTATCGGCGGGGGCGCCTTGCTGGAATTGGAGTTGCAACGGTATTACGCTGCCCTGGGCATCCCGATGTATCAGGGCTATGGCCTGTCGGAAGCCTCCCCGGTGATCAGTTCAAATACCCCGGGATCCCACCGCTATGGCTCGTCCGGGCGGGTGGTGAAACCGCTGGATATAGAGATACGCGACGAGGAGGGCAAGAGCGCGGGGGTAGGGGAGAAGGGGGAGATCTGGGTGCGCGGCAGCAACGTGATGGTCGGCTACTGGCGGAACGAGAAAAATACCGCCGGGGCGCTCGTCGGCGGGTGGCTGCGCACGGGCGATCTGGGGTATCTCGACCCGCGGGGCTGGCTTTACGTGCTGGGACGCTCCAAGTCGCTGCTCATCGGGAACGATGGCGAGAAGTATAGCCCGGAGGGGATCGAGGAGGCGATCGTGGAACATTCCCCGTATATCGACTCTTGCGTGTTGTATAATAATCAATCCCCCTACACGGTGGCGCTGCTCGTGCCTAACATGCAGGCCTTGTCCGCCGCCGTCTCTCCCCATCATCAGGACGCGCCGCGGGTGATGCTGCACAAGATACAGGAGGAGTTGGGCCACTACCGGGGCGGGGGGAGATGGGGACATCTCTTCCCGGATCGGTGGTTGCCCGTTACCGTGGCCCTCTTGCCGGAGGCGTTCAGCGAGGCCAACGGGCTGGTGAACTCCTCGATGAAGGTGGTGCGGGGCAAGGTGACGGAGCGCTTCCGGGCAGAGCTGGAATATCTCTATACCCCGGAGGGTAAAAATATGGATAATGAACGGAATCTGCATACGTTGAAGAGTTTAATGAAATAGTAGTAAGGTGCGTAGAAAGACAATACAAGTGACGATAGGAGCGCTTACCCTGGGGTCGGAGCACCCGGTGCGCCTACAGTCGATGCTCAACACGAACACGATGGATACGGGCGCTTGCGTGGAGCAGGCCGCCCGGATCGTGGAAGCGGGGGGAGAGTTGGTGCGAATTACCGCCCCGGGAGTCCGGGAAGCGGAGAATTTGAAACAGATACGAGCCGCGTGGCGCGAGCGAGGGTATCGTCAACCCCTGAGCGCGGATATTCATTTTAGCCCGGAGGCCGCGATGGTGGCCGCCCGGTATGTCGAAAAGGTGCGGATTAATCCCGGCAATTTCGCGGACAAGCGGGGCGCCGCGACCGCGTTGACCTACACGGGGGAGCAGTATGCCGCGGGGGTGCAACAATTGCGGGAGAAGATGACGCGCTTCCTCGCCTGTTGCCGGGAGCACCATACCGCCGTGCGCGTCGGCACGAATCACGGTTCCCTGTCGGATCGCGTCATGAGTCGTTACGGGAATACGCCGGAGGGGATGGTCGAGGCCACGCTGGAGTACCTCCGGGTGTGCCGGGATGAGGCTTTCCCCGACGTGGTGGTCTCCTTGAAATCGAGCGATTGCCGCGTGATGGTGGACGCTGTTCGCCTGCTGGTCAGGCGCATGGAGGAGGAGGGGATGGCTTACCCGTTGCATCTGGGGGTGACCGAGGCGGGCGAGGGCGAGGATGGCCGGGTGCGTTCAGCCATAGGGATCGGGACGTTGCTGAACGAGGGGATCGGCGACACCATCCGGGTCTCGCTGACGGAGGAGCCGGAACGGGAGATTCCCGTGGCCCGGGAATTGATCAAGTGGTGCCGCCCGCTGTACCGTCGCGACCGCCCGGCGTTGCCGCCCCGTTGTTCCCGGCCGGTCATCGTGGCCGACGTGTCGAACGCCGCTTGTTTGGACGAGCGGGTGATGGCCGGGCTGGATTTTGTCATCGACAAGGTGAATGACCCGGTGCGCGGCGATCTCTTGAAGGCAGGGATTCAGGCTCCCGAAATGGTGTACGCGGAGGCGCTTGGCCCGGAATTGACCAAGCTACCGGCGGGAGTGACGGTGATCGTGCCGCTCGATAGCCTCGACGTGGCTCACGTGTATAATCGCTCGGCCATCCCTTACATGGACGCGACGAGGTTCAAGCAGGAGCGGGCGCCCGCGGGTTGCGTGGAGCTGCGCGTGCCGTCGGATTTGGACGAGGAGACGCGTGCCCTGCTGGCCGCTCTCCCGGAGGTGCTGGTGGTGCTCTATCCCCCGTCGCCGGACTATGCCCTCTACCGGGAGATGCTCGAGTGGCTGGCCCATAGGGGGGTGGAGAATAAAATAATCGTGCGTGTCGAGACGCGGGAAGCTGACCCGGAGGTGTTGAACGTGGCGATCCCCTCGCGGGTGGGGGGATTATTCTTGGATCGTTTGGCCCACGGGATATGGATCACCTGCCGCATGCCGGACGCCTTCTTGGGGCTAACGTTGAGCCGCGATATTTTGCAATCGACAGGGACGCGGCGCTACAAGACGGAATTTATCAGTTGCCCGGGGTGCGGGCGCACGCTGTTTAACCTGCAAGACGCTGTCCGGGCGGTCAAGCGTGCCCTCGCCTGTTTTCCTCGCCTGAAGATTGCCGTCATGGGCTGCATCGTCAACGGGCCGGGGGAGATGGGGGACGCCGATTACGGGTATGTCGGGGCCGGGCACGGGAAGGTCACCCT
>JAISAV010000016.1 GCA_031266545.1 Odoribacteraceae bacterium
GAAAAATGGATAGCACAATTCCCCAGGGATACCGCGTCTATTTACATCTTTAATCAAGACACGTTAAATGCCTACCCGTGGGAAGAAATCCAGCGCGATTACAAAATATTGCAGCGCTATGACCTGAGCCTGGAGAATTTTCACGAGTTAGAGAATGAATACGGTATCCCTGTCATCACGTATCCCCCCGACGCGAGGATGAGACACGTGAAAATGTACCCACCATATGGAAGGTAAAAAATCGTTAAGAGCAATCGAGAGAATGCCAATAGTTAAAGGGCATGATTCTTTAACGAGAAGAAAGAATGTTTGGAGCGTATTTCTGGTAACAGAAAGCGAACTTATCTACGAGATGAGATCCATCAATAGCATATACAAGTGTTTCGGAATGATCGCTAACGATACTACATTTGGCTTCATGTAGGATATTCATTAACAAAATAAATATACAGAACATGAGAAAAAAGATGTCAATTTTACTTATATGCATGGTTATTATCATTATGTCAAAATCGTGCGAGAATCCACTCACGAGATTCCCCGTATACATCTTCAATAACTCGGGGTTACACCTTTATCATTACTTGGCATTGGGTGGCGAAGGAGGTATCATGTACCCGGATACGACACTCTCTTTCGATAGAGACGTACTTATGCTCAAGAGAATTATTGAACCGGGGGAAAGCTACGGAGATAGTTTTGCCTGTGAAAAAGGCGAGGAATTTTCATTCCTGCCTCGTGACACGCTATCCATTTATTTCTTTGCCAAAGACACTATAGACAAATATAGTTGGGACGATATTAAGACAAAATATAAAATAGTGCAACGCTACGACATGAGTGTTGATGATTTCAAACAGCTTCATTATAGAATTTCGTATCCGCCTACAGTTGCGATGAAAAACATAAAAATGTACCCACCATATGGAAGGTAAAAAATCGTCAAGAGCAATCGAGCAGGATACTATCGGCTATAAACGCGGAAGCGCTACGCGCTTTTGGGGAAGCATTTCTCTCAGAAATGCCTTAGCTTGACGACATTGGGCTTCAGCCCCCGCCGGGCGAGAGTTTTTGGAGCTTAATTTGATGACATGGCCGGTCAGGCCGCCGCGTGTCGTTCGACACGCGGCATTTTTTGTCACGAGCAATCCGCGGCATAATTCATGAACTTCACGCCACTGGGAGGTCAGCTCACGAAATCTGAACTCGCCCATTCTCTTACAATCGTCAAGCAACCCGAAAAAAATACCGCCTGAAAAGAACCTTTTCCCGTGGAATTACAAGGAATTAATTACCTTTGATGCCGGTTACATGAAATTAACGACCTAAAAAATGAAAAACGAAGATCAACCCGGGAACTTCCTCCCGGAGAACGCATACCGGGAACTCGCGCCGGGCGAGGAGTACAAGCCGCTGATGCCGGCCCACTCGACCCCAAGAGAAGTGACAAGCTACTCCGTCACGTTTGGTATTTTAATGGCCATCATCTTCTCCGCGGCGGCGGCCTACCTCGGGTTGAAGGTGGGGCAGGTGTTCGAGGCCGCCATCCCGATCGCGATTATCGCCGTGGGCGCGGGCAACATGCTGGGGCGGAAAAATATGCTGGGACAGAACGTCATCATCCAGTCCATCGGTGCCAGTTCGGGCGTGGTGGTGGCCGGGGCCATTTTTACGTTGCCGGCCCTTTACATCCTCGGCCTTGACGCGCGCTTTTACCAGATATTCCTCTCCTCCCTTTTCGGCGGGGCGCTCGGCATCCTCTTGCTGATCCCCTTCCGCAAGTACTTCGTGAAGGACATGCATGGCAAATACCCCTTCCCCGAGGCAACCGCCACGACGGAAGTGTTGGTCTCCGGTGAGAGCAGGGGCAATCAGGCGAGGCTACTGGCCATTAGTGGGCTGATCGGTGGCCTGTATGACTTCTGTGCGAGCACCTTCGGCCTGTGGGCGGAGGAGATCTCCACGCGACTGGCGGGGTGGGGCGTGCTGCTGGCCGACAAGGTGAAGATCGTCTTCAAGCTCAACACGAGCGCGGCCGTGCTGGGACTGGGTTATATCGTCGGGTTGAAATACGCCGCCATCATCTGTGCCGGTTCCTTCACGGTATGGTTCGTGCTGATCCCCTTTATCAGCCACTTCGCCGACGGGCAGGCGGTCGCGGTGGGGGAGGGGATCACGACACTGCTCCGGGACATGTCCCCCGAGGAGATCTTCCGCCACTACGCGCGGCACATCGGCATCGGCGGCATCGCGATGGCCGGGATCATCGGCATCATCCGCGCCTCGAAGATCATCAAGCAGGCGCTGGGACTGGCCGTGAACGAGCTGGGGGGCAAGAAGGAGGGCGCGGGACGAGACGAACGCGTCCACCGGGACATCTCCATGCGCCTCGTGCTCTCGATACTGATCGCCGTGCTGGCGGCCGTATTCGTCTTCTTCCAGTTCGGCGTGCTGTGGAACCTGACGCACACCATCATCGCCACGTTAATCGTCTTCATCATCGCGTTCCTCTTCACGACGGTGGCGGCGAACGCGATCGCCATTGTCGGTACCAACCCGGTTTCCGGGATGACCTTGATGACCCTCATCCTGACCTCCCTGGTACTGGTCAGCGTCGGGTTGAGCGGCACGGGCGGCATGACGGCCGCCCTGATCATCGGGGGAGTCGTCTGCACGGCGCTCTCGATGGCCGGTGGCCTCGTCACGGACTTGAAGATCGGCTACTGGCTGGGCACGACCCCCGCGAAGCAAGAGCGCTGGAAGTTCCTCGGCACGGCCGTCTCCGCCGCGACGGTCGCCGGCGTCATGATCATCCTGAACGACATCTACGGTTTCGTCGGCCCGAACGCGCTGGCGGCGCCGCAGGCCAACGCGATGGCCGCCGTCATCAAGCCCTTGATGGAGGGAGGCGCCACCCCTTGGTTGCTCTACTTCGCCGGCGCCGCACTGGCGTTAGTCCTGACGATGATCGGGGTGCCCGCGCTGGCCTTCGCGCTGGGGATGTTCATCCCGCTGGAACTGAACACCCCGTTGCTGGCGGGCGGCCTGATCAGCTGGTACGTGGGGAGCCGCGGCAAGGACGAGCAACTCAACAAATCCCGCCGCGACCGGGGGACGCTGATCGCCTCCGGCTTCATCGCTGGCGGGGCCTTGATGGGGGTCGTCGGCGCGATACTGAAATACGTCGGGCTGGATCTCTTCGTGACGTGGGGCGGGGCCGGGTGGCTGGCGGCGCTCGCGTATATCCTGATCATCCTGTACTTTATCAAAGATTCAACGCGTAAATGTAAATAAAAATGGAACTGAAAGAACGCTTTTTAAAATACGTGAGCTTCGACACGCGAAGTGACGAGTCGAGCGAAACGTTTCCCTCGACGGCGAAACAACTGGAATTATCGCGCCACCTCGCGGTCGAGATGAAGGCCCTCGGGATGACCGACGTCGAGCTGGATGCGCGCGGGTACGCGATGGGCACGATCCCGGCCACGCCGGGGCGCGAGGATCGCCCGGTGATCGGCTTTATCGCGCACGTGGACACGAGTCCCGACATGAGCGGGGAGAACGTGCGGCCGCGGGTCATCGAACACTACGACGGCGAGGACATCCGCCTCAACGAGCAGGTGGTGATGAAGGTCGCCGACTTCCCCGAGCTATCCCGCTTCAAGGGTCACGCCCTCGTCGTGACCGACGGGACGACCCTGCTGGGGGCCGATGACAAGGCCGGGATCGCGGAGATCATGACGGCGGCGGAATACCTGCTCGGCCACCCGGAGGTGGCCCACGGCAAGATCCGGGTCGCCTTCACGCCCGACGAGGAGATCGGCCGGGGCGTCAATTTCTTCGACGTGGAGCGCTTCGGGGCGACCTTCGCCTACACCGTCGACGGCGGTTTCGAGGGAGAGTTGGAGTACGAGAATTTCAACGCCGCCGGTGCGAAAATCGCGATACAGGGACGCAACGTGCACCCGGGATACGCGAAAGACAAGATGATCAACGCCCTGCAAGTGGCGGCGGAGCTGAACGCCATGCTCCCCGCGTGGCAACGGCCGGAACATACCGACAGTTACGACGGCTTTTACCACCTCACGGCGCTGAACGGCACGGTGGAGAGCGCCACCGTCGACTATATCATCCGCGACCACGACCGCCGGAAGTTCGAGGAGAAGAAAACCTACCTCTTGCAGGCGGTGGAACTGCTGAACCGGAAACACGGCGAGGGGGTAATCACCCTGACGCTGCGCGACCAGTACTACAACATGCGCGAGCAAGTGGAGCCTTACCCGGAGCTTATCGCCAAGGCGGCCGACGCGATGACGGAGGCCGGCGTCACGCCCCTCGTGCGCCCGATTCGCGGCGGCACGGATGGCTCGCGGCTCTCCTACATGGGGCTACCGTGTCCCAACCTCTTCACCGGCGGCATGAATTTCCACGGCAAGTTCGAGTATTGTTCCCTCGACTCGATGCACCGGGCGATGCAAACCATCATTAACCTGTCGAAATCTTGGGGTAAATAACAAGCTATGTATGAAAACAATCCTATTACTCGTGAGCATGGCCACTTGCGCGACTGCCTGTAAGGAAGCGGGCAACCCGCTGTCGCGGGAGGCCGGCACCCCGTTTCAGGTGCCGCCCTTCGGCCTGATCCGGACGGAACACTTCGCCCCGGCCTTCCACGAGGCCATGCGGCTGCATGACGCGGAGATCGAGGCGATTGTCGAGAACGCGGACGCGCCTACCTTCGAGAACACGATCGTGGCGCTCGACCGGGCGGGAAGCCTCCTGAAAAGCGTCTCGCTGATCTTCTTTAACCTGCAGGAGACCGACGCGACCGCGGAGAAGCAGCAGGTCGCGCTGGCGATCTCGCCGTTGCTGGCGGCGCACCGGGACGCGGTGACGATGAACGTCCGCCTCTTTGCCCGCGTCAAGGCGCTGCACGACGCGCGGGAACGGCTGGGGCTGGACCCGGTGGCCGCGCGCGCGCTGGGCGAGTACTATAACGATTTCGTGCGGGGAGGGGCGCTCCTCGACGACGAGGACAAGGCGCGCCTGACGGAGATCAACGCGGCCTTGTCGACACTGATGTTACAGTTTGGCGATAACCTGCGGAAGGAGACCGCCGCGTTCACCCTCACCGTGGACGACCCGGCGGGCCTGGACGGGCTACCGGGAAATTTCATCGCCGCCGCCGCCGCCGAGGTCGGCGAGCCGGGGAAGTGGCGCTTCACCCTCTACAAGCCGAGCGTGATCCCCTTCCTGCAATATGCGCGGGACCGCGACGCGCGCGCGCGACTCTACCGGGCCTATTTCTCGCGCGGGAATAACGATAACGAGCATGATAACAAGGAGATCATCGACCGGATCGTCAACCTGCGCGGGGAGAAAGCCAACCTGCTGGGCTTCGAGACCTATGCCGGGTACGTGCTGGACGAGAACATGGCGCACACGCCCGATCAGGTGTACACCTTCTTGGAGCGGGTCTGGACGCCCGCCTTGAAGGTGGCGAAAGAGGAGTCGCGTGCCATGCGCGAGATCGCCGGGGGAGGGGAGTTGGAGAGCTGGGACTGGTGGTACTATGCCGAAAAACTGCGAAAGCAAAAGTACGACCTGGACGAGGCGGAACTGATGCCCTACCTCGCGCTGGACAGCGTGCGCGAGGGCATGTTCGACGTGGCCAACCGCCTCTACGGGATCACCCTGCAACGGCGTGCGGACATCCCCGCCTATCGCCCCGACGTGGAGTGCTACGAGGTCAAGGAGCGGGACGGCTCCCACCTGGGCGTGCTCTACATGGACTACTTCACCCGCGCCGGCAAATCGGCGGGGGCGTGGATGACGGAATTTCGCCACTACTCCCGCGAGGGCGACCGCGAGCATTTCCCGCTCGTCTCGCTCGTCTTCAACTTCTCGCCCGCCGTGGACGGTAAGCCGGTGCTCTTGACGTGGGACAACGTGGAGACGCTCTTCCACGAGTTTGGCCACGCGCTGCACGGTTTCTTCTCCCGCGGCGATTACCAGCGGGTTGCCGGGGTACTCCCGCGCGACATGGTCGAGTTGCCCTCCCAGTTTTTGGAGAACTGGGCGCGGGAACCGGAAGTGTTGAAAGGCTACGCGAAACACGTCGAGACGGGAGCGCCGATGCCCGACGAGTTGATACGGAAAATACAGGCAAGCCGCCACTTTAACCAGGGGTTCGCCACGGTAGAGTACCTCGCCGCCGCCCTGCTCGACATGGATTGGCACTCGCAGGGAGCGTCGCACCACTACGACGTCAACGATTTTGAAGCCGCCTCGATGGAGGAGTACGGCCTCCTCAAGGAGATCCTCCCGCGCTACCGCTCCACCTATTTCTCCCACGTTTTCGACGGGGAATACGCGGCCGGTTACTACGTCTACCTCTGGGCGGAGGTACTGGACGCGGACGCCTTTCAGGCCTTCAAGGACTCCGGGGACATTTATAACCAGGAACTCGCCGCGAAATTCCGCCGCCACGTGCTGACGGAGGGCGGTTTCGGCGACCCGATGGAGCAGTACGTCAAGTTCCGGGGCGCCTCCCCGTCCGAGAGGCCGCTGCTGGAAAAGAGGGGTTTAATCGAGGGGAATTGACCGCGTGAACGGGGCCATAGGAGAGGTATTGATCGCATGGTACGAGGCGAACCGCCGGGATTTGCCGTGGCGGGACACGCGCGATCCCTACCTGATCTGGATTTCCGAGATCATCCTGCAACAGACGCGGGTGGCGCAAGGGCTGGACTACTACCACCGCTTCACGGGACGCTTCCCGGACGTCTCCACCCTTGCCGCGGCCGACGAGGACGAGGTCTTAAAATACTGGCAAGGGCTGGGCTACTACAGCCGCGCGCGCAACTTGCACGCGACCGCCCGGGAGATCGTGCAACGCTTCGGGGGCAAATTCCCCGCCACCTTCGACGAGGTGCGCTCGCTAAAAGGCGTGGGCGACTACACGGCCGCCGCCATCTGCTCGTTCGCCTACCGGCAACCCCACGCGACGGTGGACGGCAACGTCTACCGCGTCTTGGCGCGTCTCTTTGGCGTGGACGCGCCCATCGACAGCGGCGAGGGGAAACGTTGCTTCGCCGCCCTCGCCCGCGAGTGCATGGTGGAGCGCTTCCCCGACCTCTATAATCAGGCGATGATGGAATTTGGCGCCCTGCAATGCCTTCCCCGTTCCCCGGCGTGCGACCGTTGCCCGTTGCAAGAGCGCTGCGTCGCGTTCGCCACCCGCCGCGTGGAGTGCTTGCCCGTGAAGAAGGGCAAGCCGACGGTCAAACCCCGCTACTTCAACTACCTGCACGTGAACAGCAACGGCGTGACACTCCTCGCCAAGCGCGCCGCCAGGGACATCTGGCAAAATCTCTACGAGTTCCCCCTGCTCGAAACCGATCGCCCGGTAGAATTTGACGAGCTATGCCTTGACCCTCGCTTCCGCGCTCTCTTGGACGGCGTCACCCTCGTGAGCGTCCGGGAGCGCGTGCCCCCGAAGCGCCACGTCCTCACGCACCGCGTCATCCACGCCCGCTTTTACGAGCTGGAACTCTCCGCCTTCTCCCCGACCGCGCGCGCCTACCTGCAGGTGCCCGACCGCGAGGTAGAGGAGTACGCCGTCTCCCGCCTGATCCAGTACTACCTGGAGGAGCGAGAATCTCCCTCGCTTTTCTAATCGCCTTTTAAACGTGGGGCGAATCCCTGTAGCGGGGCGCCTTAAACGTGGGGCGAATCACGGTAGCGAGTACCCGATACCGTCAAGTTAAGGGCTGAAGGCCCGCCATAACCTAGCCCAACGCATCGCGTTGGGTAACGGATATATCGTAATACGTTGCGCCCTGAAAGGGCAGCATATTGAAAATGAGTATGCTGCCCCTTCAGGGCGCAGACTCGACGGCGTGTCTTTTACCCACCGCGAGGCGTTGGGCTAGGTTATGGCGGGCCTTCAGCCCTTAACTTGACGGCATTGATCTCCAGCCCGATGCCATCAAG
>JAISAV010000172.1 GCA_031266545.1 Odoribacteraceae bacterium
ACGCGCCCCGTCGTGATCACGTACTTGATTAGCCCTTGATTCCTAACCCCCAGCCACAGCGTGTCCGCCTCCTCGATGATGTCGTACACGCGGCCGTTAAAATTCGTCGAGATCACCTCCCGCTCGTCGGTACTGAAGTTTACGCGGATGACGTTGCCGTTCTCCAGCCCCACCCACGAGACGAGGTCGTCCCCGCGCGAGGGGGCGATGCAACTGACCGGGGCGCTAAAACTCGACACGAGGTGGATCAACCCGTTGCCCTCCTGCCCGCTCGACGCGCGGGGGATCATGCACGCGACCAGCGCGAGACCTTGAAAAATCGTTTTCATAAGCAGTTATACGCGTTATAAATCAACAAACCGTGACGGCGACGTCACCTTCTCGTCACAAAGTTATACACTAATTTCAGAATACGGCGAATTTTAACCCGCGTGTCAAAATTTTTCGCGGGTCGTTGCTTCGAGAGCCATTCGTGATCCAATGCCGCCGGGAAAATCGGAAGCGCTTCCGGTGACAGGGGAAGCGTTTCCCATGACACGCGAAGCGCTTCCCATTTTATGGGAAGCGCTTCCGAAGAAATTATCGTTATTATCTCGTTTAATCCCAGTTGGCGGTAGAAGTCCGGTTCAGGTAGGTGTTATAGTTTGGGAACTTGTACTCCAGGTCGACGATCCTGCCGGGGAGGGTGATCTCGTAGATCTTGTTGTCGTTGCCCATCAGGTACTCGTTTTCGATGTTGAGCGTAACGAATTTCCCTCCGCTCGACACGACGCCCAGTTCAGATTCTTGCGGGTTGGCGTCCATGTCCACGATCTCTTCCCCGGGGGGGAAGGTGTAGAACAGGCGGTACGTTCCCGTGTGGTCGTACCAGTAGAGCCGGTTACCGGTCGAGAAGAAGAGGTAGGGGCGTGTTTTCAGCTGGTGGTATTTGGTCGCAGGCGAGAGCGCAGGCTGGGCCGGGAAGACGGCGTTTTGCACCTCGTTGACGGGCAAGGCGATTGCCGTGCTGATGATCGACCCGCCCGTCACCCGACAGCGCTGGACGCGGGCGTTCCCGTTTTTGGTATACAACGTGAGGTAGTAGGTGACGCCGGAGGAACTCTCCTCGTTGTAGAAAGCGGAGTGGAGGATTTCCGCGTCGCCCGTGTCGTTGTAGTCGAGGTACTCCCCGTCCGCGGTGATGGCCGAGGGCAACATGCCGCCGCTGTTGTTCGCGTTGCCGGCGCGCACCCACAGGAGGCGCCCGTTCTCCTTGTCGAGGACGGCGTAGAAGTAAACCTTCTCGGCGAGGCTCGGCACGATCCGGTCGATCTTGAGCGGTCGTCCCTGGTATTCTACCGGGAAGTTGGCGAACGAGTAGACGAAAAAGTTGGTGTAAGGCCCGCTGGGGGGACAGCGGTGGTAGGCATTCCCGCCCGCATCGAGGACCATGCAGGAGTAATTCCCCTGGTAATAGTCGCGGGGGGAGAACCCGGCCGGCGCGTCGCCGACGAACTCTCGCGCGAGCAGGATCTCCTTTGCATAGGAGACCCCGTTCAGGCACGCGGGGTCGCGCTCCTGGAGCACGTAGAAGATGCTCAGCGTGCCGAGATAGCTGAAGGCTTGTCGCAGGGCGACCGGCCCGCCGCCCAGGCTCTCGCCCGGGAAGAGGCGCCCGTACAGGTCGACATCCGGGACGTATCGTCGCTCGCTGGTCGCGTCGCCCGGCACGAGTCTGTCGGGGCGCACGAAGGAGAGTTTCGATTCGCCGTTCTCCTCGCGGAGGATCAGCCAGCCCTTCGTATAGAGGGAACCCCCGTAGATGCCCATGCTGGCGGTGGTGATCGTCGAGGTGCGCGGCTCTTTCACGCAAAGTTGCACGTACTGCTGGCCCACGAGCCGCGGCATGAAGCGGAGTTCTCGCCCTTCGCAGATCACCTCGTGGTGGTCGAGCGTCCCGTCGCCGGTGTACTCCCACCAGTACTCGAAGCCGGTCGTGTCCGCCGGGTTGGCGAACGCGATCGCAGGGGTGTAGTAGAGCGTGTCGCCCATGTTGGCGTTCACGCTCGCGGCGGGCATCGTGATGATGACCTCGTTCGCGGGGATGTAATCGTAGTTTCCCTTGTCCTCGTAGCAAGCCTGCAGGAGCGCGCCGGCCGCTATTCCTAGTAGTGATAGATTCTTTTTCATGACGTGTCTTTTTAAATGGTTTTAGCCGTTGATGGGGACGGTCACCTCGTCGCCGTTCTCCTCGGTGAGGGGTCTCCCGTCGTGCGTCGCCTTGTATTCCTCGAGCCAGTATTTGAGCTGGAGGGCGCGGACGCGCATCTCGCTGGGGGAGGCGCCCGTCAGGTCGGCGACGCCCGTCGCGTCGATCAGCGTCTGGTATTTCAGGTCGGAGTAGACGCCAAGGTAAGTGGTGGCCGCCGTCCACCAGTCCGGTCGCGCGATCTTGTCGTGCATGACGAAGACCTTGTGGCGGTATTGCAGCTGGCCCGGCTTGAAGGCCTCGTTCTCCTCGACGCGCAGGACGAGGCGGAACGAGCGCGTCTTCATGTCGGGCGTCCGGTAGAAGGTGACGGGCAGCGTGTCGCGCATCGCCCCCGGCTTGAAGGCGGTCGTGGTCGGGAGCTTGAAGTGCGTGCCCTCGACGGCGGTCGTGAGCTGTCGGTCGATGGAGATCTCGTAAGGGGTCTCGCCGGGATAGCCCGACCCCGTCGTCTTCACGATCAGGAACGAGTCCAGTTCCGTCGCGCCCGGCGCCAGCAGGAAGGCCACCGTCGTGGAGTCCACCGTCAGGTTCTTGACGACTTGAATGTAATTCTCCCCGCTATAGAGCGGGATTCCCGCCTCCTGGCAGCTCGACAAACCGAGCAGGGCGGCGGCCAGTAACGTGATTATCTCTTTTTTCATCGCTTTGATTTTTTAAAGGTTAATGTAAGCCGACTCGCTGCGCGGGAGGGGCAGCACGTAGCGACCGGTCATGTCCATCGCGCCCAGCCCGTTATAGATCGGCGCGTTGAGACGCTTGTAGAGGTAAAAAGTCTGCCCCTCGGCGAGGAATTCGCGGGTCATCTCGAGGTACAGGGCCTGCAAGAACTCTTCTCGAGAGGGGACGCCGAGTAACGCCTTCGCGCCGCGCGCCGTCCTTACCTTCTCTAACAAGGTAACGGCCCGCGGCAGGTCGGTGTCCGACAGGTACTCGCACATGATGTAGATCATCTCGCTCAGTCGCGCGACGGGGGCGAGCGGGCCTTGATACCTGATGATGTCGGCCGTGGGATACCCGGTCTGGTTGCCCGTTGGCATCGACCAGCGGCGGGAGGTCTTGTCCGTGTTGATCAGGTAGACGCGGGCGTCGTCCAGGTCGCTCTCGAACAGGACGGCGTCGTTCTTGACGACAAAGACCTGGGTGCTGTTCGGCGAGGCCCCCGCCACGATCGTGTACAGGTTGCTGTTATAGAGAGCGAAGAGGATGTCGTGCGGCATCTTGCGGTAGATATTGTTTTCCGTGGTAGCCAGGTTGGTCGAGGGGGTGAAGGAGAACCACGTCTTGTCCGTCGAGAAACGGTATACCTGCCGCGCGGCCTCGTAAGCCCGTTGCCGGTCTCCCGGGGCGTCCCGCCACTGGTAGGCCCGCGCCAGTATGGACAGGGCGGCGAAGTAGTTAAAGCGGGTGCCCCGCGTGGAGAAGAACGTGGTGGCGTTTAGACCGACTGGTGGCTGCAGGCGGCCGGTATAATTGGACATGCGGCTGGCGTTGAAAGTCGTGTCGCAGTCCGCCAGCAGGTCCCGCGATCGTTCCAGATCCGCGATGACGCGCCCCAGCATGGCCGTTACCGTCAGGCGCAGCGGTTGCCTGTCGGGGAAGACGGTCGCGTAGGGCATGTAGAGCTTGCCGTCGTCCGCCCGGGTCGAGGGGGCGAAAAGCCGCGCCAGATCGAGGTGTACCATCGCGCGCGCGCCCAGCATCTCGCCGAGGATCATATCGCGCTCTGTCTTGCCCTCGGGAAAGATGGCGGGATCCTCCTGCTCGATGTACGTGATCACGTTGTTGCAATTGGCGATCGCGTGGTAGCCTGCCTCCCAGACCGGGTCAACTACCGAGACGCTGTACGCGCTCTTGTAATCACCGGCGGCAAGGTCCCGGTAGCTGAGCGGCAGGCGAGTGGCCTCGTAGTTGTTGCCCAGCACGCTGGCCACGCCCCACGTGAGTTGTTGCCCGTACAGCGCGGGTTGCGCCAGCAGGCGGTAAACCCCGTTGACCGCCGTGCGGTAACCCTCGGGGTCCTCGAATAGCACCTCCTCGATCACGTTGGCCGAGGAATCCACGTCCAGCCAATCGCCGCACGAGGTCGTCATCCCCTGCATGAAAAGCAGGGAGAAGAAAGCGATAATGATATTTCTTTTCATGATCTTCATGTTAGTTGTTAAAAGCTCGCGTTTAACGAGAAACCAAACTTGCGGGCGAACGGGTAGCTTGTCCCGCGTTCCTGATGGATCGTGGAGAGAACGGCTATCTCGTTCATCGTGAATTGCACGCGCAACATGCTTAGACCAAGCCGTTTTATCAGGTTTTGATCCATGTCGTAACCCAACGATAGCGAGTTAAAGGTCAG